>CAYNJD010000040.1:3149-15592 GCA_964397355.1 uncultured Mycobacterium sp.
GGCCTCGGCGTTGCGGTCGGCGGCAGCCGGTCTCGTGGTGCCCAAGGCGCACCGCGGCCGCGGCGGCGGCCCGCAGGACGCCCCGGTGGACCCGGAACTGGCGGCGCTGCGCCAACGGCTGCGCGAGCATCCCGCTCACGGTGTAGCGGATCGCGAGGTCAAGGTGCGCACCGCCGAGCGGTACCTGCGGGTGGAGGCCGACAACGCCAAGCTGCGCCGGAAAGTCGAGGCCGCCACCAACTCGCTGGCCCGCACCTTCGACCGGATCGTCGGGCTGCTCGCCGAGCGCGGCTTCATCACGACCGGCGACGATGCCGAGCACAGCGAGGAGGAGGAGCGGCGCTATGACACCACCGGCGACGATGCCGAGCGCAGCGAGGAGGAGGAGCGGCGCTATGACACCACCGGCGACGGCGATCCGCAGGTGACCGCCGACGGCCGGATGCTGGCCCGGATCTACAGCGAGAGTGACCTTTTGGTCGCCGAATGTCTGCGCACCGGGGCATGGCACGGGCTGGCGCCCGCCGAACTGGCCGCAGTGGTCTCCACGGTGCTCTACGAGTCACGCGGTGCCGACGGGCCGGGCGGGCCGCCGATGGTGCAACCGCCCACCGAGGCGGTGCGCCGCGCGCTGTATCAGACCCGCAAGCTCGCGGCGTCGCTGCGGGCCGACGAGCGCCGGCACGGCATCACCGCCGGCCGTGAACCCGACGACGGATTCGTCGCCGCGGTCTACCGCTGGGCCCGCACCGGCGACCTGGCCTCGGCGCTGGACGCGTCCGACGCGGCCGGTGCCGGATCGCCGCTGTCGGCGGGTGACTTCGTGCGCTGGTGCCGCCAGGTGCTCGACCTGCTGGATCAGCTGCGCAACGCGGCGCCCGAGCCGGAACTGCGGGCGACCGCGAAACAGGCGATCGACACGGTTTTGCGCGGCGTCGTCGCCGTTGACGCCGGGTAGGCTGGTCCGGGCGCTACGGTGAAGAGCCGGCGGTGATCAGCACCCGCTACGTGAGAGGACTTGAGGAACAACGATGAGCGGACCGCAGGGATACGACCCGACGCAGCCGTGGCAGCCTCAGCAGCCCGGACAGCCCGAGGAGCAGCCGGGGACCGGACAGAATCCTGCTGCGGGCGCCGACCAACCGTGGCAGCCGCCGGCCTACACGCCGTCGCAGTACCCGCAGCAGACGTCCTATCCGTCGGCGCCGCAGTACCCCGGCTACCCGCAGCCCGAGCAGTACGGCCAGCAGCCGCAGTACGGCCAGCCGGGCCAATATGGGCAGCCCGGGCAGTACGGCCAGCCGGGCCAGTACGGCCAGCAGCCGCAGTACGGCCAGCCGGGCCAGTACGGGCAGCCCGGGCAGTACGGTCAGCCGGGCCAGTACGGGCAATACCCGCAGCAGCCGGGGCAGTACGGTCAGCCGGGGCCCGGGAGCAAGCGCCCGACCGCGCTGGTCGGTACGGTGCTGGCCGCCTGCCTGGGGATCGCCGCCCTGGTGGTGCTGGTGCTCGGGTTCTGGAAGCCCGGTTTCTTCGTGACCACCAAGCTCGACGTCGACAAGGCGCAGGAGGGCGTGCAGCAGATCCTGTCCGACCAGACCAACGGCTACGGCGCCAAGAACGTCAAGGACGTGCGCTGCAACAACGGGCAGAGCCCGGTCGTCAAGCAGGGCGACACGTTCAACTGCGAAGTCAGCATCGACGGCACCAAACGTCAGGTGACCGTCACCTTCCAGGACAACTCGGGCACGTATGAGGTCGGCCGGCCCAAGTAGGCCGCATTAACCCCGCGGTTCAGCGAGCCTCGACGGAGGAGAGGCGAAGCTGGGACCGCCGCATTAGCCCGACTAGTCCGGCAGCGCGTCGAGAGCCCGCTGCAGCCGGGCGATCGAGGATCCCACGCCGAAACGCTCTGCCAGCTCGGCGACCCGGGCCGGGTCGTCGGCCACTCGCGGCAGCGTGTCCGAGGGGGTCGACAGCGCGACGGGGGCGTCGGTGACGACCCGCACCACCGGGCCGGCGGCGTCGATGTAGTCCTGCGCGGCCAGCAGCTTGGCCCGCACCCCTTTGGCCATCGGCGACTGAGGATCGGCGGCGGCGGCCAGCACCACCTCCAGCGACCCGTACTGCGCCAGCAGCCCGGCCGCCGTCTTCTCACCGATGCCGGGCACCCCGGGCAGCCCGTCGGAGGGGTCGCCGCGCAGCAGTGCCATCTCTGCGTAGGCGGCGCCGGCTCGGTCGGCCGGAAGGCCGTAGCGTTCGGCCACCTCGGCGGGGCCGAACAGTGTCGCCCGAGCCAGCCCACGGCCCAGGTAGAGCACCGACACCGCGACGGGCACCTCGGCGACCACCTGCAACAGGTCGCGGTCGCCGCTGACCACGACCACCGGATCCTGCCGCTCGGCCGCCGCCAGCGTGCCCAGCACATCGTCGGCCTCGAAGCCGGCTGCTCCGGCAGTGGCGATCCCGAACGCCTCGAGCAGGTCGATGATCATGTCCACCTGCGGACTCAGCTCGTCGGGCACTTCCTCGATGTCGCCATCGTCGGGCACTTCTTCGGCCACCCGGTGCGCCTTGTAGGACGCGATGCGGTCCACCCGCCACTGCGGGCGCCAGTCCAGGTCCAGGCAGACCGCCAGCCGGCCGGGACGCTGCCGGGTGATCAGGGTGGCCACCGAGTCGAAGAATCCGCGCACCGCGTTCACCGGCCGGCCGTCGGGCGCGGTGATCGAGGACGGCACCCCGAAGTAAGACCGGAACCACATACTGGCACCGTCGAGCAACAGCACGGGAGCGGGCATGGGTGCCAGCCTATTGGCCGCCGCGAAACGGAATCCCACGACGCCGCTTGCGCGTGTCGCGTCGTGAGATTCCGTCTGGCGGGCCGGTTAGCCTGGTGTGCGTGACTTCCCGGTTCGACAGCAGCGTCTACGCCCACCGCCTGACCGCGGCCGCCACCGCCACCGCGAACGCCGGCCTGGCCGGTCTGGTGATCAGCCCGGGTTATGACCTGCGCTACCTGATCGGATCGCGGGCCCAGACCTTCGAGCGCCTCACCGCATTGGTGCTGCCGGCCGCCGGGCCACCCAGCATGGTGGTGCCGCGACTGGAGTTGGCGGCACTGCGCGAATCCGCTGTGGCCGACCTGGGAATCACGGTGCGGGACTGGGTCGACGGGCAGGATCCCTACCGGCTGGTGGGCGAGGCGCTGGGCGCGGGGCCGACGGCCGTGGCGGTCACCGATTCGATGCCGGCCCTGCATCTGCTGCCGTTGACCGGCGTGCTGCAGACAACTCCGGTGCTGGCCACCGAGGTGCTGCGTGACCTGCGAATGATCAAGGACCCCAGTGAGATCGACGCATTGCGCAAGGCCGGTGCGGCGATCGACCGGGTACACGCTCGGGTGCCGGAATTCCTGGCGCCGGGCCGCACCGAGGCCGACGTGGCCGCTGACATCGCCGAAGCGATTGTCGCCGAAGGCCACTCTGAGGTGGCCTTCATCATCGTCGGATCCGGACCGCACGGCGCCGACCCGCATCACGAGTGCTCGGACCGGGAGCTGCGCGCCGGCGACATCGTCGTCGTCGACATCGGCGGCCCCGTCGAGCCCGGATACCATTCGGACTCGACCCGCACCTACAGCCTTGGCGAACCGGATACACAAGTGGCGCAGCGCTATTCGGTATTGCAGCAGGCGCAACGCGCGGCGGTCGAGTGCATCCGCCCCGGCGTGTCGGCTCAGCAGGTCGACGCGGCGGCACGCGACGTGCTGGCCGGGGCGGGCCTGGCCGAATACTTCGTGCACCGCACCGGGCACGGTATCGGGCTCTCAGTGCACGAGGAGCCCTACATCGTCGCCGGCAATGACGTCGCGCTGGCCGCGGGGATGGCGTTCTCGGTGGAGCCCGGCATCTATTTTCCCGGCGAGTGGGGCGCCCGGATCGAAGACATCGTGGTCGTCACGGACGACGGTGCCGAGTCGCTGAACAACCGGCCGCACGACCTGGTCGTAGTCCCGGTCTAGCGGGTGCCGCGGTCGAGCAGATCCGCTGAACCCAGCACCCGCTCGACCTGGACCTCGATCACCACGCGCTGCGGATTCACCCGTGGTGTCCGGTACCGCTGGGCGTAGCGCAGTTCGGCGTCGCGGACCGCGGCGACCGCGTCGTTGACGCTGGCGCGGCCCTCCAATGACAGCCAGCGCGCCCCGTCGACCTGGCTGAGCACGGCCACCCCGCCGCGTTCGGCATTGACCGCCTTCTGCGAGCCGCCGGTGGTGATCACCCGGGCGATGTGGGTTTTCGGATCGAACGTGAAACCGACCGCCACGACGTGCGGGGAGTTGTCGGCGCGCAGCGTGGTCAGCATCGCCAGGTGCCGTTCGGTGAGAAACGCCAGTGCGTCACTGGTGAGCCGGGTCGTCGCGTTCGCCATCACCGTTCACGCTAGCGCAGGCGATAATCGCAGCCGTGAACGACACGGTGGACGGGCCGGTGGTGATTTTCGGCGGACGCAGCGAGATCGGCGTCGAGCTCGCATGCCGGCTGGCGCCCGGGGCGACGGTGGTGCTCGCGGCCCGGGACGCCGACCGGCTCGAGGGCGAAGTCGCCGCGGTGCGCCGGGCCGGCGCCGCGGCGGTGCACACCACAGAGTTCGACGCCGACGACCTGGCCGGCCACGGCCCGCTGCTCGCGGCGCTGATCGCCGAGCACGGCCCGATCGGCACCGCCGTGCTGGCCTTCGGGGTGCTGGGCGATCAGGCCCGCGCGGAGGCCGACGCCGCGCACGCGGTGGCCGTGGTGCACACCGACTATGTCGCCCAGGTCAGCTTGCTGACCCGGCTGGCCGCGGCGATGCGGGCCGCCGGCCGGGGCCGCATGGTGGTGTTCTCCTCGATCGCCGGGGTGCGGGTGCGGCGCGCCAACTACGTCTACGGTTCGGCCAAGGCGGGTCTGGACGGGTTCGCCAACGGACTGGCCGACGCCCTGCACGGTAGCGGTGTGCGTCTGCTGATCGTTCGGCCAGGCTTCGTCATCGGCCGGATGACCGCCGGCATGAAGCCGGCCCCACCGGCCAGTACACCGGCCCAGGTGGCGGCCGCGACCGCTCGTGCGCTCGCCCGGGGCCGACGCACGGTCGCCGTTCCGTGGATGCTGCGGCCGATGTTCGCCGTGATGAGGCTGGTGCCGCAGCCGATCTGGCGCCGAATGCCGCGATAGACACCGGAATCCGCCGGCAATCGGCAGGGGCACTTGCATACGACGCGGCGGGCCACGATGCTTCTAAGATCGTAGAAACGTAATAGAGTCGTAGGAGAATTACAGGAATTCGCCACGACACTCTGGCGTTTGCCCGCCGAACAGGACTATAGTCGAAAACTATGGACGATCGTGATAAAGACCCGTCGGTGGTGTTGCCGTATCTGGTCGGCCGCCCGCTGCCCGCGACCGAAGTCTACGAAGCCTTCGGCTACCGGAAGTCGGCTTACTACAAGGCGGCGCACGAGGGCCGGCTGATCACCGCTGACAACCTGATCCGGGTTGCGCAGCACTTCGGCTTGAACGCCGTCGACCTGTTGGTGCGCTACGGGCTGATCACCGCCGAGGCGGTGGCCGCCTACGTGGATTCGGCGCTGCCCAAGCCGTCGCTGCCCAGGCTCGCCGACCTGCACCCCATCGCGAGCCGGCCGCCGCTGTAGCCGTTGCCCGGCTCGCCCGGTCGTGAGGATCCCCGGTGCCGAGTAGATTCGCGACCGTGGCCCCAACTTTCGCCGAGCTCGCCAAGTCCGACTATCTGCTACTGACCACGTTCACCAAGGACGGCCGGCCGAAACCCACCCCGGTGTGGGCCGCCGCCGACGGAGACCGGTTGCTGGTGATCACGCAGGAGAGCTCCTGGAAAGTCAAACGGGCCCGCAACACCCCGCGGGTCACGCTGGCGGTCTGCGACATGCGGGGCCGGCCCAAGGGGGAGGCGATCGAGGCGGTCGCCACCGTGCTGGACAAGTCGTACAACGGTGCCGTCTACGCCGCGATCAGCAAGCGGTACCCGGTCGTCGGCCGGGTGTTCACCTTCTTCAGCAAGCTGCGGGGCGGGATGCACAACAACGTCGGGCTGGCGCTGACCGCTGCCGACTGAGCCGACGACTCCGTCACATATAGTGGACTTTACTCATCGAAATTAGCATTGTTGGATCAGACCGACCCCACAACCTAGGAGTTCGCGTGGCCGCCTTCACCTCCGACCAGATCCTCGGCGACATCGTCACCGCCGACCCCTCGACCACCCGCATCCTGAGCCGGTTCGGAATCGACTTCTGCTGTCACGGCCAGCGGTCGGTGAAGGACGCGTGCGCCGCGGACGGCGTCGACACCGACGAGTTGCTGGCCGCCCTCAACAGCTCCGGTGAGCCGGCCCAGCGCGCCGACTGGGCCGACTTCGACGACGCCTCGCTGATCGCTCACATTGTCAGCACCCACCACCGATTCCTGTGGGACGAGTTCCCACGACTGGCGGAGCTGGTCGACAAGGTGGCCCGGGTGCACGGCCCCAACCACAGCGAGCTGGTGCAGGTCCGGGAGCTCTTCCACAAGCTGCGCGCCGGCATGGAACCGCACCTGCGCACCGAGGAGACCATGCTGTTCCCGGAGATCAGCCTGCACGCCGGGCGGCCGGATCGGCCGCTGTCCGACGAAGTGCGCTCGGAGCTGGCCGAGAATCAGCAAGAGCACGACAACGCCGGTCACCTGCTGGCCGAGCTACGTGAGCTCACCGGCGGCTATGCCATTCCGCCGGACGCCTGCGCCAGCTATACGGCGATGCTGGCCGGTCTGGAGGACCTGGAGTCCGACATCCACCTGCACGTACACAAGGAGAACAACGTGCTGTTTCCGCGGGTGCTGGCCGCAGCGGCCGGCGCTTGACCGGTCAGCCGCCGGCGGGCCGCAGGTGCTCACCGAAGAAGGCGAACACCCGCGCCCAGGCATCGGCGGTCGCGGCATCGTTGTAACCGAAGCCGGCGATGCGGATCAGCGGTTGGCCCGGCAGCTGGTTGGCGAAGCTGTGCCCGGCCCCGGGGTAGGCCTTGACGTCGTGCGGGATGTTCTTGTGCTCGAGTTCGCGGCGTAACCGGTTGGGGGCGCCGATTCCCAGCGGATCGCGCGATCCGAAGCTGGCGACGATCGGGCAGGCCCCGTCGAGGGTGTCACTGAGATGCCGGGGCAGCGGCGTGCCGTAGAACGGCGCGGCGGCCCCAAATCCCCTGGGCGACAAGATCAAGGAGAATTGTCCACCCATGCAGAATCCGGCGATCCCGACTGCGCCGGAGCACTCCGGCATTCCCAGCAGGTGATCGCGGGCGGCCATGATGTCGTCCAGGGCGCGGCCGCGTTGGGTCAGCAACTCACGGAAGACGCGGGTGATGCAGCGCGCCCGGCCGCCGCGCGAGTACAGGTTCGGAGACAGCGCAAGATAGCCGGCGTTGGCGATGCGCGCCGAGATGGCTTCCATGTCGGCGGCGTAGCCGACCGCGTCGTGGATCACCACCACCCCGGGCCACGGTCCCGGCCCTTCCGGAATGTCCAGCAGTGCTTCGATGGGGCCGTCGGGTGTGGCGAGTTCGATGGTCGTCATCGCACCAACGTATTCCCCGGTTCCCGGCGCCGGAACCGGAACGGCCGCCCAGACGTTGGGGTGACATGGCGAGCGCTGTGTTGCGGATCTTCCTGCTCTACGTTCTGGTCGAGGCGGCGGCGGTGGCCGCGCTGATCTGGGCGATCGGATTCGGCTGGACGACGCTGCTGCTGCTGGGCGTGTTTCTGGTGGGGCTGGTGTTGGCTTCCGGCCAGGTCAGGCGCCAGCTGGGCCGGTTGCGCTCGGGCGCCGGGCAGCGGGCGCTCGCCGACGGCGGGCTGGTCGCGGCGGGCACGGCGCTGGTCCTGGTTCCCGGTCCGGTGACGACGGTGGCCGGCCTGTTGCTGCTGGCGCCCCCGACCCGCACCGCCGCCCGCCCGCTGCTGGCCGCGGCGGCCACCGCCGCGCTCGGCCGGCGTACCCCGCTGGTGACCGCCGCGGTCGTCGGTCGACGGTGGTACACGGCGCGGCACGCGCCCGGTCACCGCACCGACTACATCGACGGCGAAGTCTTACACGCCACTGACGTCACCGACGTCCCACCGCCGGCACTGTCGGTCGGCTGATCCGGCGGCACCGGCACCCCGTAAATTTCTACGTCGTGACCGTCGCGCCCGGGGCCCCCACGTCGTTGCTGCTCGGTGGCCGCATCCACAGCCCGAGTCATCCGGACGCCACCGCGATGGCCGTCCGCGACGGGGTGGTCGCCTGGCTGGGCAGCGACGCCGTCGGCCGCGACCAGTTCCCGCGGGCCGAGGTCACCGAACTCGACGGGGCCTTGGTGACACCGGCGTTCGTCGACAGCCATGTCCACGTCACCGAGACCGGGCTGTGCCGCACCGGTCTGGACCTGCGGCCGGCCACCTCGGCGCAGCACTGTTTACAGCTGATCGCCGACTACGCCGCCGCCCGCCCCGAACAGCCGATCTGGGGCCACGGCTGGGACGAGTCCGGCTGGCCGGGTGGCGCCGCACCGGACACCGAGGCGCTCGACGCGGCGGTGGGCGGGCGCCCGGCCTATCTGTCGCGGGTCGACGTCCACTCGGCGCTGGCGTCGACCGCGCTACGCGACCGGGTGCCGGACCTGCCCGCCGGAACCGACGCCGCGGCGCCGCTGTCCGGCACCGCCCACCATCTGGTGCGTGCGGCGGCCCGCGAGCTGCTCACCGACGGCGAACGTGCCGCAGCCCGCATCGCCGCGCTCGACGCCGCGGCCGCCGCCGGCATCGTCGCGGTCCACGAGTGCGCCGGCCCGGACATCGGCGGCCTCGACGACTGGCTGCAACTGCGCGCCCTCGACCACGGTGTCGATGTCATCGGGTACTGGGGGGAAGCGGTCAGCAGCGCCGCCCGGGCACACGAATTGCTTACCGACACCGGCGCCCACGGGCTCGGCGGGGACCTGTTCGTCGACGGCGCGCTGGGCTCACACTCCGCCTGGCTGCACGAGCCCTACGCCGACGCTGCCGGCTGCACCGGCGTGCGGCACCTCGACACCGACACCGTCACCGCCCACCTGTGGGCCTGTACCGAGGCCGGGGTGACGGCCGGCTTCCACGTGATCGGGGATGCCGCGGTGTCGTCGGTGGTCGCGGCCCTGGAGCGGGTGGTGGAGCATTTCGGCGTGCCCGCGGTGGCCCGCTGCGGCCACCGACTCGAGCATCTGGAGATGGTCAGCGCCGAGCAGGCCGCCAAACTCGGCTCCTGGGGCGTGATCGCCAGTATGCAACCGGCTTTCGACGCGCTGTGGGGCGGCGAGGACGGCATGTACGCCCAACGGTTGGGCGCACCGCGCGCCGCCGGGCTGAACCCGTTCGCGCTGTTAACATCCCAAGGCGTGCCCCTCGCGTTCGGTTCCGACAGCCCGGTGACCGCGCTCGATCCGTGGGGCACGGTGCGTGCTGCCGCGCAGCACCGCACGCCGGGCAGCGCGGTGTCGATGCGGGCCGCGTTCGCCGCGGCGACCCGTGGCGGCTGGCGGGCCGGAGGCGTCAACGACGGTATCACCGGAACCCTGGTGCCCGGCGCGCCCGCCTCCTACGCCGTCTGGGAGGTCGACCGGCTGGCCGTCGAGGCCCCCCGCGACACGGTTCAGCGCTGGTCGACCGATCCGCGGTCACGGGTGCCGGCGCTGCCGGTGCTGCAACCCGGCGACAGGCCGCAGTGTCGGCAAACCGTGCACCGGGGCGTGGTTGTGCATGGATGACGCCCCGGAGCACTCGGAGGCCGCCGCGGTCCGCGGGCCGAACCGGCTGGAACGGCTGGGCATCGCGGCTGCCGACCGCTGGGCGCAGCTTGCCGCGACGGTGATCGCCGGGATGCTGCTGCGCGCCAGTTTCCCTCCGCTGAACTGGTGGTGGGCGGCGATCCTGGCCTTCGCGCTGCTGGGGTGGGTACTCATTCGCCCGGAGACCACCATCGCCGGCGGGTTCGGCTACGGCCTGCTGTTCGGTCTGGCGTTCTACCTGCCGTTGCTGCCGTGGGTCGGCGGCCTGGTCGGGGCGCTGCCCTGGCTGATGCTGACCTTGGTTTGCGCGCTGTTTCCCGCCGTGTTCGGATCCGCGGCGGTGGTGGTGCGGATCGTGGCGGGCTGGCCGGTGTGGTTCGCGCTGTTGTGGGCGGCCCAGGAGTGGGCGAAGTCCGTGTTCCCCTTCGGCGGGTTCCCGTGGGGTGCGGTGGGTTACGGCCAGACGGCCGGACCGCTGCTGCCGCTGGTGGCCCTCGGCGGGGTCCCGTTGCTGTCGACTGCGGTGGTGCTGACCGGATGCGCCGTCGCGGCGCTGACGCTCGAGATCGTGCGATGGCTGCGGCAGGAGCCGCCCGCCGGGGCCAGTCAGGAGGCGGGCCGCCCGCCGGCGGTGCTGCTGCCCGGCCTGTGCATCTGCCTGGTGCTGCTGGCCGCGATCGTGGTGTGGCCGGGGGTGCGCCGTTCCGGCGTGGGCGCGGGAAACGACCCGATGATCACGGTGGCGGCGGTGCAGGGCAATGTGCCGCGACTGGGGCTGGACTTCAACGCCCAACGCCGCGAGGTACTGGACTATCACGTCCGCGAAACGCTGCGGCTGGCCGACGATGTGGCGGCCGGGCGCGCCCCGAAACCACATTTCGTGATCTGGCCGGAGAATTCCTCCGACATCGACCCGCTGATGAACGCCGATGCCGCCCAACAGATCAGCCTGGCCGCGCAGGCCATCGACGCCCCGATCCTGGTGGGCACGGTGCGCAACGCTGCGGGCTGGACCCGCGACAATCCGGTGGCCACCAATTCGGTGCTGGTGTGGGATCCGCGCACCGGGCCGGGGGAGAGCCACGACAAGCGGATCGTGCAGCCGTTCGGTGAGTACCTGCCGTGGCGTGACTTCTTCCGCCATCTGTCCGGGTATGCCGACCGCGCCGGCTACTTCGTGCCGGGCGACGGCGACGGGGTGGTGCAGGTCGCCGGCGTTCCGGTCGGGGTGGCCACCTGCTGGGAAGTGATCTTCGATCGTGCGCCGCGGGAGTCGGTGCTGGCCGGCGCGCAGCTGCTGGCGGTGCCGTCGAACAACGCCACGTTCGACCAGACCATGAGCGAGCAGCAGCTGGCGTTCGCCAAGGTGCGCGCGGTCGAACACGACCGCTACGTGGTGGTCGCCGGAACCACTGGGATCAGCGCGATGATCGCCCCCGACGGCCGCGAGTTGGCCCGCACCGCGTTCTTCGAGCCGGCCTACCTCGACGGTCATGTGCGGCTCAAGACCGCGTTGACCCCGGCGACCCGGTGGGCGCCGATCCTGCAGTGGGTGCTGCTCGGCGCGGCCGTTGCGGGTGTGCTGGCGGCCATACTGCAAAATGGAAGGTTCATGCGCGGTCAGAAGCCGCGTTGGTTCAAACGGCGTTCGTTCGGCGCCGAGGTAAACGGGAGGAGCGGCGCCGATGAGTGAGCGACCCAGCCTGCACACGCTGGTGGTGATTCCCACCTACAACGAGCTGGAGAACCTGCCCATCATTCTTCACCGGCTCCAGCAGGCCCGCCCGGACGTGCACGTTCTCGTCGTCGACGACGGCAGCCCGGACGGCACCGGCCGGCTGGCCGACGAGCTGGCCGCGGCCGACCCCGAGCGCGTCCACGTGATGCACCGGACCGCCAAGGCCGGCCTCGGCGCGGCCTACCTGGCCGGGTTCGCCTGGGGGCTGGCCCGTGACTACGCGGTCCTGGTCGAGATGGACGCCGACGGCAGCCATGCCCCCGAACAGCTGTACCGGCTGCTGGACGCCATCGACGCGGGCGCCGACGTGGCGATCGGTTCGCGTTACGTCGACGGCGGGGCGGTGCGGAACTGGCCGGTGCGCCGGCTGGTGCTGTCCAAGACCGCCAACACCTATTCGCGGCTGCTGCTCGGGGTCGGGATCCACGACATCACCGCCGGCTACCGCGCCTACCGTCGCCGGGTGCTGGAGAAGATCGGTTTGGACGCGGTGGACTCGAAGGGCTACTGCTTCCAGATCGACCTGACCTGGCGGGCCATCAACAACGGCTTCACCATCACCGAGGTGCCGATCACCTTCACCGAACGCGAACTGGGCGTCTCCAAGATGAGCGGATCCAACATCCGCGAGGCGATGGTGCAGGTCGCCCGCTGGGGAATCGGCGGCCGCATCAACCGCTTGCGCGGCGGGCGCGGCTAGGCCGGCAGGCCCGCCGGGTCAGCCGCGCCGGCGGGTCTTGATCAGCTCCAGGCGCTCCTTGAGCAGTTCCTCGAGGTCCTCGATCGAGCGGCGCTCCAGCAGCATGTCCCAGTGGGTGCGCGGCGGCTTGACCTTCTTCGGCTCGG
>CAYNJD010000041.1:0-15530 GCA_964397355.1 uncultured Mycobacterium sp.
TGCTGGTGCTCGCCACCGTCGGCAACACCAAGCCGGAGCTGGTGTGCGCCGTCTATCTGGTGCTGCTCGCCCTGGTGGGCATCGGCGCGGCGCTGCGGATGGACAACCTGGACCACGGCGCCAAAGAGGTGGGCAGCATCCGATCGATCCTGTCGATCGGCGACAGCTGGATCATCGCGCTGCTGTACTGCGCGGCTTTCGGTTCGTTCATCGGCTTCGCGTTCGCTTTCGCCCAGGTGCTGCACGTCACATTCACCGAAACTGGCCACAGCCCCGCCGAGGCCTCGCTGTACGCCGCCCGGATCGCTTTCGTGGGGCCGCTGCTGGGCGCACTGTCCCGCATCTACGGCGGCCGGCTGGCGGACCGCCGCGGCGGCGGCCGGGTCACCCTGGTGGTGTTCGCCGGAATGATCCTGGCCGCCGCGGTACTGGCCGTCACCAGCACCCTCGATGACCACACGCCCGGGTCGGTGACCTCGATCAACATCGCGTTCTACGTCGTCGGGTTCATCGCGCTGTTCATCCTCGCCGGCATGGGCAACGGATCGGTGATGAAGATGATCCCGTCGATCTTCGAGGCCCGCAGCCGGTCCCTGGACGCCGACGAAGCCGAGCGCCGGCACTGGGCACGTTCGCATTCCGGCGCGCTGATCGGGTTCTCCACCGCGATCGGCGCGCTAGGCGGGGTCGCCATCAACCTGACCTTGCGGCAGGCCTACAACAGCACGGGCACCGAGACACCGGCCTTCTGGATCTTCCTGGCAACATATTGCGCCGCAGCAGTATTGACCTGGGTGATGTACGTACGCCGACCACCGCGAATGGCCGGTGTGCCGAGCCGGCGGTCTGCGCGTGACACCGAGACGGTGCCGGTGTGACCGAAATCGCGTACCAGCGCAAGCAACGGGCCGGAAATCGGTCGGTAACACAGATGAAATCGGCTGCCGTTAAACCTTATACATGAGCACCGTTCACGCAGCCGGCCACCTCATCGAGATCGAGGACGGCCGGGTACTGGTGGACGGGATGGTCAAACCGGTGCCACCGGCCGCCTTGGCCACCCTGCGTGTGCTGGCCCACCGCCCGGGGGTCGTGGTGGCCCGTGACACATTGCTGCGGGCGCTGCCGGGTGGCGGCAGCAACACGCACGCGGTGGACACCGCCGTCCTGCGGCTGCGAACCGCCTTGGGCGACAGGCAGATCGTCGCCACCGTGATGAAGCGCGGATACCGGCTGGCAGTCGACGAGTACCCGGGGGCCGCATGATCCCCATCCTGGTGGCACACGGCACCCGCCGGCCCGAGGGCGTCGTCATGATCGGCGAACTCGCCGAGCGGGTCGGGGCGATGCTGGCGCGACCGGTCCGGGTGGCATTCGTCGATGTGTTGGGTCCCAACCCGACCGAGATCCTTGCGGCCGAAGCCGATATCGGTCGTCCGGCGATCGTCGTCCCGGCATTCCTGGCCCGCGGTTACCACGTCGGCGTCGACGTGCCCACGCATGTGCTGGCCAGTGGGCACCCCGATGTCACGATGACACCGGCGCTGGGACCGGACCCGCGAGTGGCAGCCGTGGTCGCCGCCCGCCTGGCCGAATCGGGCTGGCGGACCGGGGACTCGGTGATCCTCGCGGCAGCCGGTTCGTCGGACCCGACCGGACGCGCCGACCTGCACACGGCCGCGCGGATGCTGTCGCGGCTGCTCGGTTCGCCTGTCAAGTTGGCGTTCGCCGCCAGCGGGGGGCCAGGCGTCCCGGAGGCGGTCGCCGAGTTGCGCAGCCGGGGCGCGACGCGCGTGGTGGTCGCCTCGTATCTGTTGGCCGACGGACTGTTTCAGCGCCGGCTGGGCGATGCCGGCGCAGACGTGGTGACCCGGCCACTGGGCACCCACCCCGCGATGGCACGGATCGTCGCCGACCGATTCATCACCGCTCGAACGCGGATTCCGCTGCGATCAGCGTTTTTTGGCGACGGTCAATAACAGTGTGGAGTCTTCCAGCGCACTGACCGCATGCAGCGCCGCGGGTACCACCAGCAGGTCACCGCTTCGACCGGTCCAGGAATCATCACCGGCCGTCAGCCTGATCCGGCCGCTGAGTACATGCAGCGTCGCGTCGTCAGCCGAGTTGTCGTGATCGTCGAGCGTCTGCCCCTCCCGCAACGCGATGACGGTCTGCCGCAACACGCATTCGTGGCCCCCCACCACAGTGGTGGCGCTGCGCCCGCTGGATTCCGCGCCGGCGCGGTCGAGTTGATCGCGAGCCAGGGCTGTGAGCGAAAATTTCTTCATCTACCGACTCCGTCGTGGCAGGTTAGGGCATCGGTTGTGAGCCTACCGCCGCGCTGCCCGCGATCAGGTGGGAAATCACGCAAATCCGGCGCGGACAAGCCGGTTCTGCCGGTCCTGACGGCCGGAATCCGCGTCCGGCCTCACACCGGGCCCGCCGGGCCGTGAGCAGAATTTCACGGGCGGGTCATCGGGTGCAGCTTTTCGGTAACGAAACATTCCTACCGTGACCGCATGGCTCGTTCACACCTCATCGCCGATTGGGATCCCGAAGACACCGTGGCCTGGGAGGCCGGCAACGACAAGGTCGCCCGCCGCAACCTGATCTGGTCAACAGTCGCCGAACACGTCGGGTTCTCGATCTGGTCGATCTGGTCGGTGATGGTGCTGTTCATGCCCGAACAGGTCTATGGCTTCAGCGCCGGTGACAAATTCCTGCTCGCCGCCACCGCTACGCTGGCCGGCGGCGGGCTGCGGATCCCCTACTCGCTGGCCACCGCGACGTTCGGCGGCCGGAACTGGACGATCTTCTCCGCGTTGGTGCTGCTGATCCCCACCCTGGGGATGATGGGACTGCTGGCCCATCCGGGCCTGCCGCTGTGGCCCTACCTGGTGTGCGCGGCCCTCACCGGTCTCGGCGGCGGCAATTTCGCCGCGTCGATGACCAATGTCAACGCCTTCTACCCGCAGCGGCTCAAAGGCTGGGCGCTGGCGGTCAACGCCGGCGGCGGCAACCTCGGAGTACCGCTCATCCAGGTGATCGGTCTGGCGGTGCTGGCCACCGCGGGCAACCGGCAGCCGCACTGGGTATGCGCGATCTATCTGGTGTTCCTGACGGTCACCGGGATCGGTGCGGCACTGTTCATGGACAACCTCGACAACCACAAGGTCGACCTGAGTGCGCTGCGCTGCATACTGCCGACAGTCGACACCTGGATCATCGCGCTGCTGTACATCGGCACTTTCGGCTCGTTCATCGGGTTCTCATTCGCGTTCGGCCAGGTGCTGCAGATCAGCTTCGTATCCGGGGGACAGAGTCCCGCGCAGGCCTCCCTGCACGCTGCTCAAATCGCTTTTCTGGGACCGCTTTTGGGCTCGGTGGCCCGTATCGTCGGGGGACGGATCGCCGATCGGCTCGGTGGCGGCCGGGTCACCCTGGCCGCCTTCGCCGGGATGTTCGCGGCCGCCGGCCTGCTCGTCGGTGTCAGCACCTTCGACGATCACCGCAGCGGTCCCACCGCCGGCGCCACCATGGCGGGCTACGTCATCGGTTTCGTCGCGCTGTTCATCGTGTCGGGTATCGGCAACGGCTCGGTGTACAAGATGATCCCGTCGGTCTTCGAGGCCCGCAGTCACGGGCTGGGTCTCAGCGAGAGCGACCGCCGGCAGTGGTCGCGCACCATGTCCGGGGCGCTGATCGGGTTCGCCGGTGCCGTCGGCGCGTTCGGCGGTGTCGGTATCAACCTGGCACTGCGCCAGTCGTACCTGACCAGTGGCTCGGCAACCGCCGCATTCTGGATCTTCCTGGCCGGCTACGTCGGCGCCGCCGCTATGACCTGGCGCAGGTACGTGCATCGTCCGGTCCTCACCGCACCCCCGACCCGGGCCGCCCTGGCCCCCGCCTGATGTGACCGCCGCGACGCCGAGTACGAGGGGCCACGCGCCGCTGAGCGGCTACCGGGTCGCGGTGACGTCGGCGCGCCGCGCCGACGAGCTCTGCACCTTGTTGCGGCGTCATGGCGCCACCGTCCGTGCCGCCCCGGCGATCACCATGATCGACCTGACCGGCGACGACGAATTACGCCGAGGCACCGAAGCACTGATCGCCGCCCCGCCCGACATTCTGGTGGTGACGACCGGGATCGGCTTCCGCGGCTGGATCGCGGCCGCCGAGGGGTGGGGACTCGCCGACCAACTGATCGAGGCCTTGGCCACCACCCGCATCGTGGCCCGCGGGCCCAAGGCTGTCGGCGCGTTGCGTGCCGCCGGGCTGCCCGAGGAGTGGTCCCCCGAATCGGAATCGTCGGCGGCGATGATCCGGTATCTGTTGCAATCCGGTGTCGCCGGTCGCCGCATAGCAGTCCAGTTGCACGGCACCACCGGCGATTGGGATCCGGTTCCCGAACTGCTCGACCGGCTTCGCGAAGCGGGCGCCGATGTGCTGCCCATCCGGGTCTACCGGTGGCGGGCGGCCGCAACCGGTGGGGAGTTCGACCAGTTGACCACGCAGATCGCCCAACGACAGTTCGACGCGGTCAGCTTCACCTCCGCCGCGGCCGTGATGGCGACGCTGACGCGTGCCGCCGAGCTCGGCATCTCCGCTGAGCTGCTCAGCGCACTGCGTTCGGATGTGCACGCGATGTGCGTGGGCCCGTTGACGGCCCGGCCGCTGGAGCTGATCGGTGTCCCCACCTCGTCCCCACGGCGAATGCGGCTGGGCGCGTTGGCTCGCCATATCGTCGACGAACTGCCCCGGTTGCGCACCCACACCGTGTCCGCGGCCGGCCACCGGATCGAGGTCCGCGGCAACTGCGTGATGGTCGACGGGGTGGCCAAGTCGGTGTCGCCCGCCGCGATGGCGACGCTACGCGCGCTGGTTCACCGTCCCGGCATGGTCGTCTCCCGCGATGAGCTGCTGGACGCGCTGCCGGGCAACGGCAGTAACACCCACGCGGTGGAAACCGCGGTGCTGCGACTTCGAACAGCCTTGGGCGACAAGAATATCGTCGCCACCGTCGTCAAGCGCGGTTACCGGCTGGCGGTGGATCAGGCCGGCGGTTAGGCGACGGCCCGATGGGCTTCCTCGAACCGGCCGATCTGCACGTAGCCGTCCACGATCCGGGTCGGATACACCCGGACCGAGATCCGCGGGTCGTCCAGGCAGGTGCCGTCGTCGAAGGCGAACGCCTGCTTCTTCAGCGGCGAGATGACCGACATCCGACCGCCGCGGTCACCGACGATTCCCCGGGACAGCACCGCGGCGTGGAAGAACGGGTCGACGTTGCACACCGCGTGCACCGAGCCGTCGTCGAGCCGGAACAAGGCGGCCTGCTTGCCGTTGTCGAGCAGTACCCCCACACCCAGGCCGGGAATCAGCCGGTCGTAACGGCAGGCGGTGGTCCATGTCTCAACGTGGTTAGGCCCAATATTGTTGACAGCGATCATGATTCCTCCTCAGCTGAACGAAGCACCGGGATGGGCAAGGGGATCTTGCGGCCGTCGCGCTCGGTGAACGCGACGGTGGGGTCTTCGGCGTCGGGGGCGTTGACGAACGACACGAAGCGCGACAGCTTCTCCGGGTCGTCGAGCACGCCCTTCCATTCGTCGGTGTAGTTGTCGACGTGGCGCGCCATGGCTTCCTCGAATTCGGAGGCCAGGCCCAACGAGTCGTCGCAGACGACCTCGCGCACATGGTCGAGTCCGCCTTCGATCGATTCGATCCACGGTGCGGTGCGCTGCAGCCGATCGGCGGTGCGGATGTAGAACATCAGGAACCGGTCGATGTAGCGGAACACCGTCTCGGTGTCGAGGTCACTGGCCAGCAACTGGGCGTGCTTGGGCGTCATGCCGCCGTTGCCGCCGACGTAGAGGTTCCAGCCGACCTCGGTGGCGATCACACCGACGTCCTTGGCGCGGGCCTCGGCGCACTCCCGGGCGCAACCGGACACCCCCATCTTGATCTTGTGCGGTGCGCGCAGGCCCCGGTAGCGCAGCTCGAGGTCGACGGCCATCTTCACCGAGTCCTGCTGGCCGTAGCGGCACCAGTCGCTGCCGACGCAGCTTTTGACTGTACGCAACGACTTGCCGTATGCCTGACCGGATTCCATGCCGGCGTCGACCAGTCTGCGCCAGATGTCGGGCAGCTGGTCGACCCGCGCGCCGAACATGTCGATCCGCTGCCCACCGGTGATCTTGGTGTAGAGGCCGAACTCCTGGGCGACCTGGCCGATCAGGATCAGGTGCTCGGGCTTGATCTCACCGCCGGGCACCCGGGGCACCACCGAGTAGCTGCCGTTGCGCTGGATGTTGGCCAGGAAGTGGTCGTTGGAGTCCTGCAGCGCGGCCTGCTCACCGTCCAGGATGTGCTCGGACCCGGTGGAGGCCAGGATGGAGGCGACGGTGGGTTTGCAGATGTCGCAGCCGTGGCCCTTGCCGAAGCGCTCCAGCAGTTCGGAGAAGGTGCGGATCCCGGTGACCTGGATGATCTCGAAGAGCTCGGCGCGCGATTGGGCGAAGTGTTCGCACAGCGACTTCGACTGCTCCACGCCTTCGGCGATCAGCAGCTCTTTGAGCAGCGGGATGCAGGAACCGCACGAGGTTCCGGCCTTGGTGCGGTCCTTGAGCGCCTGCACGTCGTGGCAGCCGTCGGCGATCGCGTCGCACAGCTGCGTCTTGCTGACGTTGTTGCAGGAGCAGATCTGCGCCGCCCCGGGCAGCGCGCCGATCCCCAGCGCGGTCTTTCCGCCACCGCCGGAGCCGGCCGGCGCGAGCAGGTCCAGCGGGTCGCCGGGCAGCTCGGCGCCGACCATCGGACGCAGCACCCCGTAGGAGGAGGCGTCGCCGACGAGGATGCCCCCCAGCAGTGTCTTGGCGTCGTCGGAGAGCACCAGCTTGGCGTAGGTGCGCTTCACCGGGTCGTTGACCACGACCGACAGCGAGTTCTCCGTGGCGCCCATCGCGTCACCGAAGCTGGCCACGTCGACGCCGAGCAGCTTGAGTTTGGTGGACATGTCGGCTTCACCGAACTCCGCGGCGCCCTCCAGCAGCCGGTCGGCCACCACCTCGGCGCTGGTGTAGCCGGGCCCGACCAGGCCGTAGCAGCAGCCTTCGATGGCGGCCACCTCACCGATGGCGTAGACGTCGGGTTGGCTGGTCCGGCACGACAGATCGGTCAGCACACCGCCGCGCTCGGCGATCGTCAGGCCGGCCTCACGAGCGAGTTCGTCGCGCGGGCGTACCCCGGCGGCGAAGATCACCAGCCCGGCCTCGATCACGGTGCCGTCGGACAGTCGCACGGCCAGCGTGGGCGAGCCGTACTGGTGGGTGCGTTGCTCGATCGACTCGGTACCCACCCCGACGTGCACCGCGATGCCCAGGTCGGAGATCATCCGGCCCAGCAGCACTCCGCCGGCGTCGTCGAGCTGCTGCGGCATCAACCGCGGCGCCATCTCGACGATGTGCGGCGCGATCCCGGACGCGCGCAACGCGTTTGCCGCCTCCAGGCCCAGCAGCCCGCCCCCGATCACCACCCCGGTGCGGGTGTGGCCGGCCTCCAGCATGCACTCGATGTCGGCCCGGATGCCGTCCAGGTCGTCGAGGGTCCGGTAGACGTGGCAGCCGGGCAGGTCGTGGCCGGGAACCGGCGGGACGAAGGCCCGCGACCCGGTGGCCAGCACCAGCGTGTCGTAGCCGTAACGCTGCCCGTCGGCCGCCAGCACCGCCTTGCCGGCCAGGTCGAGTTCGGCGACCCGGGTGCGCAGCAGCAGCCGCACGTGGTCGTCACCGGCGTAGTCGTTGCCCGGCAGCGCCAGCCGCGACCGGTCCCAGCCGTCGGTGTAGGACGTCAGTCCGACCCGGTCGTAGGCGGGGTCGGACTCCTCGGCCAGCACCGTGATGCGCCAGCTGCCGCTGTCGGACCGGCTCCGCAGCGCCTCCACGAATCGATGGCCCACCATGCCGTGGCCGACCACAACGAGTTCGCGCACGGCGCGGGGGGTCTCCAGCGGGCTCATGCGGATGAGATTAGAAACCCGATATTGCGGGAGTATCGCCATGCGTTACAAGCGTGTGACGGTGTGCTCACGGCGCTGTGAGGCCCTTCACCACACCGCTGGACTGTGCGGCTGTTCACCGTCGGCGAACGCGGAACTTTAGCGTGGTCGACTCAAGTTCTACCCAGTGACGGACCGGTACCCGACCGGCACCGCAAGCAATCACTCGAGGAGACCCCAATGAGCACCCTGACCCTGTGGCAACATCCATTCAAGAGCCCGTTCGACACCGACCGCTGGGTACGCGACTTCTTCAGTCCGGTCACGGCCAGCGACTGGCGGACGCCCACACAGTCCGGCTTGCGCCCCGCCGCCGAGATCACCAAGGACGGTGACGACGCGGTGGTCCGCCTGGAGCTCCCCGGCGTCGACGTCGACAAGGACGTGACCGTCGAACTCGACGGCGGCCGGTTGGTCATCCGCGGCGAGCGCCGCGACGAGCACGCCGCCACCGACCCCGACGACGCGAACCGCACGCTGCGCGAGGTGCGCTACGGCTCCTTCCGCCGCTCGTTCGCGGTCCCCGCGCACGTCACCGGGGATGCGGTCTCGGCGTCGTATGACGCCGGCGTGCTGACCGTCCGGGTGGCCGGCGTCTACGCGGGCGCCGAGCCGCAGCGGATCGCCATCACCAAGTAACCACCGGACCGGCACCGCGCACGGAATGCCCCCGCACACATCGCGTGTGCGGGGGCATTCGACGTGCCCAACACGTCACCAGCGCAACGTGATCTGTCTCACGTTCCGTTCGTGATGTGACTAGCATCGGGTGAACGTACTGTGATCCGTAACACCCGAGGAGGCCCGGTGTCGAGCACTACCGAACTCGCCGAACTGCACGCCCTGATTGGCGACCTGCGGCGCTGCGTGCTGGGGCTGAAGACCCGTTTCGGGGACATTCCCGGGATGCGCCGCATCGAACTGGACGCCGAGCGCATCCTCACCGACGTCGAGCTGCTCGAATCCGATGCCGGCGAACTCGACCTGCAACGCTGGGCCGCCGAGCGCGCCCAGGAGAAGATCGCGATCCCCGACACCGAATACGACAGCGAATTCTGGCGTGACGTCGACGACGAGGGCGTCGGCGGCCAGGGCAGGTACTGACAGCACACCGGGTGCTGCTTGGCAAAGGGGCGCCCTCCGACGAACTCCAGCCGAAGGGAACCCACCAGATGAGCGCACCCGCCGTGAACCGTCCCGGCCCCGGCGTCTTCTCGGCGACTCGCGCACGGATCGCGAATCGCACACTGCGGACCGACCGCTGGTGGCTGTCACCGCTGCGGGTGAACCTCGGCCTCACCACCTGGGTGATCTACGCAACCGTGCGGGCGTTCTGGGGCAGCGGCTACTGGGTGGCCGACTACCACTACCTGACACCGTTCTACTCGCCGTGCATCTGGGAGTCGTGCGCACCGGGCTCGAGTCACCTGGGGGTGTGGCTGCCGTTCGCGGCGCCGTGGTGGATCCCGATGGGCATGCTGGTGTTGCCGTTCCTGCTCGCCTTCCGGCTGACCTGCTACTACTACCGCAAGGCCTACTACCGGGCCTACTGGCAGTCACCGACGGCCTGCGCCGTCCCGGAGCCGCGCGCCCACTACACCGGCGAGACCCGATTCCCGCTGATCATGCAGAACGCCCACCGGTACTTCTTCTACGCCGCACTTGCCATCACGGCGTTGAACACCTACGACGCCATCATGGCGTTCCATTCACCCTCCGGTGGCTTCGGTTTCGGCGTGGGCAACATCGTGCTGCTGGTCAACGTGGCGATGCTGTGGGCCTACACCGGCGGTTGCCACTCCTGCCGGCACATCTTCGGCGGCCGGCTCACGCACTTCTCCAAACACCCGGTGCGCTACTGGCTCTGGACGAAGATCAGCTGGTTCAACGGCTATCACCAGCAGTTCGCCTGGATCACGCTGGGCACACTGGCTTTCACCGACTTCTACATCTGGATGGTGGCCAGCGGCGTCATCACCGATTTCCGGTTCATCGGCTGATCGCAAGGCCGACAGCCGCATTCACACGAAGGGTAAGCGAGAATTCATGGTTGAAGTGCAGCGGCACTCCTACGACGTGGTCGTGATCGGTGCCGGCGGCGCGGGCCTGCGCGCGGTGATCGAAGCCCGCCAGCAGGGGCTGAGCGTGGCGGTGGTGTGCAAGTCGCTGTTCGGCAAGGCGCACACCGTCATGGCCGAGGGCGGCTGCGCGGCGTCGATGGGCAACGTCAACTCGAAAGACAACTGGCAGGTGCACTTCCGCGACACCATGCGCGGCGGGAAGTTCCTCAACAACTGGCGGATGGCCGAGTTGCACGCCCGGGAGGCACCGGAGCGGGTCTGGGAGCTGGAGACCTACGGCGCGTTGTTCGATCGCACCAAAGACGGAAAGATCAACCAGCGCAACTTCGGCGGCCACACCTATCCGCGGCTGGCCCATGTCGGCGACCGCACCGGCCTGGAGTTGATCCGCACCATGCAGCAGAAGGTGGTCTCGCTGCAGCAGGACGACCATGCGCAGTTCGGCGACTACGAGGCCAAGATCAAGATCTTCCACGAGTGCACCATCACCGAACTGCTCAAAGACGAGGCCACCGGTGCTATTTCGGGAGCGTTCGGGTATTGGCGCGAAAGCGGCAAGTTCGTGGTGTTCGAGACGCCCGCGGTGGTGCTGGCCACCGGCGGCATCGGCAAGTCGTTCAAGGTGACGTCGAACTCCTGGGAGTACACCGGTGACGGGCACGCGCTGGCACTGCGCGCCGGCGCGACGCTGATCAACATGGAGTTCGTGCAGTTTCACCCGACCGGGATGGTGTGGCCGCCCAGCGTGAAGGGGATTCTGGTCACCGAGGGCGTGCGCGGCGACGGCGGGGTGCTCAAGAACGCGCAAGGAACCCGGTTCATGTTCGACTACATCCCACCGGTGTTCAAAGGCCAGTACGCCGAGACCGAGCAAGAGGCCGACCAGTGGCTCAAGGACAACGACTCGGCCCGGCGCACCCCGGACCTGCTGCCCCGCGACGAAGTGGCCCGCGCCATCAACTCCGAGGTCAAGGCCGGACGGGGTTCGCCGCACGGCGGGGTGTTCCTGGACATCGCCTCACGGCTCACACCGGCCGAGATCAAGCGCCGGCTGCCCTCGATGTACCACCAGTTCATGCAGCTCGCCGAGGTCGACATCACCAAGGACGCAATGGAAGTCGGCCCCACCTGCCACTACGTGATGGGTGGCATCGAGGTCGATCCGGATACCGGCGCGTCGGTGGTGCCCGGGTTGTTCGCCGCCGGTGAATGCTCCGGCGGGATGCACGGCTCCAACCGGCTGGGCGGCAACTCGCTGTCGGACCTGCTGGTCTTCGGCCGGCGCGCCGGGCTGGGCGCCGCGCAGTACGTGCAGCGGCTGGACAACCGGCCGGCCGTCACCCCGGCGGCGCTGGACGCCGCGGCGCAACTGGCGCTCGCACCGTTCGACGGGCCGGCCGGGGGCCGCGCGCCGGAGAACCCCTACACCCTGCACTCCGAGCTGCAGCAGTCGATGAACGACCTGGTCGGCATCATCCGCAACGCCGGCGAGCTGGAGCAGGCGCTGGTCCGGCTCGAGGAGCTCAAGGCGCGGTTCGCCGCCGTCACCGTCGAGGGCGGCCGGCACTACAACCCGGGCTGGCATCTGGCCGTCGACCTGCGCAACATGCTGCTGGTCAGCGAGTGCGTGGCCAAAGCCGCGCTGCAGCGCACCGAGAGCCGCGGCGGGCACACCCGCGACGACCACCCGGGCATGGACGCCAACTGGCGCAAGACGCTGCTGGTCTGCCGGGTCTCCGATGAGGGGAAGCCGGCAGGCGTTTTCAACATCTCCATCACCCCCGAGCCCCAGCCCGGGATGCGCGAGGACCTGCTGGAGCTGTTCGAGATCTCCGAGCTGGAGAAGTACTACACCGACGAAGAGCTGGCGCAACATCCGGGACGGAGAGCGTAAATGACATACAACGCCCAGCTGCGCGTCTGGCGCGGTGACATCGACGGCGGCGAACTGCAGGACTTCGAAGTCGAGGTCAACGAGGGTGAGGTGGTGCTCGACGTCATCCACCGGCTGCAGGCTACCCAGACCCCGGACCTGGCGGTGCGCTGGAACTGCAAGGCCGGCAAGTGCGGCTCGTGTTCGGCGGAGATCAACGGCTTCCCGCGGCTGATGTGCATGACCCGGATGTCGATGTTCGAACCCGACCAGACCGTCACGGTGACCCCGGTGCGGACGTTTCCGGTGGTACGCGACCTGGTCACCGACGTCTCCTACAACTACGAGAAGGCCCGCGAGATGCCGGCTTTCAAGCCGCCGGAAGGGCTCCAGCCCGGCGAGTACCGGATGCAGCAGGTGGACGTGGAGCGCTCCCAGGAGTTCCGCAAGTGCATCGAGTGCTTCCTGTGCCAGAACGTCTGCCACGTCATCCGCGACCACGAGGAGAACAAGCCGCGGTTCGCCGGGCCGCGGATGTTCATCCGGCTGGCGGAGTTGGAGATGCACCCGCTGGACACCGCCGACCGACGCGACTTCGCCCAGGACGACGCCGGGCTGGGGTTGTGCAACATCACCAAGTGCTGCACCGAGGTCTGCCCCGAGGGCATCAAGATCACCGACAACGCGATCATCCCGATGAAGGAGCGGGTGGCCGGCCATCGCTACGATCCGATCGCCTGGGCCGGCCGAAAGCTCTTCCGCCGCAAGCCCGACTGACCCGTGAAGACGACCACGCTGGGACGCAGCGGCCTCTCGGTCTCACGCCTTGCGCTGGGCACCTGGGAGTTCAGCGGAGCGTGGGGTGACGTCGACGAGGACAAGGCGATCGCGATCGTGCGCCGAGCGCGCGAACTCGGCTTCAATTTCTTCGACACCGCCCACGAGTACGGATTCGGAACGGCCGAACGCATTCTCGGCACCGCGCTGCGCCACGACCTCGACCACGCCCGCGATGAGGTGGTGATCGCCACCAAAGGCGGGCTGCGGGAGACCGACGACGGGCCGGTCCGCGATGCCCGGCCCGAGTGGCTGCGCCACGACGTCGACACCAGTCTGGCCGCGCTGGGCGTCGACCACATCGACCTCTATCAGGTGCACTGGCCCGACCCGGCCGTGCCGGCGGCCGAAACCGCCGGGGCGCTGGCGGATCTGGTTGCGGCGGGCAAGATCCGCCATGTCGGGGTGTCGAACTACGACGCCGCCCAGATCGCGGAGTTCTCCGCCACGCTGCCGGTCGAAACCGTCCAGCCGCCGTTCAACATGTTGCGTCGCGACCTGCTGGACACGCTGCTGCCCTACTGCCGCGACAACGACATCGGCGTACTGGTCTACGGGGCACTGGCCCACGGTCTGCTGACCGGAACCGTCACCGCCGACAGTAAATTCGCCGCCGACGACTGGCGCGCACTGAGCGGGATCTTCAGCGGCGAGGGATTCGCACGCAACCTGGAAGTCGTTGAGCGACTTCGGTTGGTGGCCGCGGACCTGGGGGTCACGCTGAGCCAGCTGGCGCTGGCGTGGGCGTTGGCGCAGCCGGGTGTGCATGTCGCGATCGTCGGCGCCCAGCATGTGGGCTACCTGCAGGACAGCGCCGCCGCGGTGCACCTGGAGTTGACACCAGCGGACCTGGCCGCGATAGCGGAGATCCTGGCGTCGGCGACACCGCTGAGCGGCCCCTACCCGGAGATGTGGAAGGAGTTCCGGTCCCGCTCCTAGGTGCCCACGAACTCCATCGGGTGGTGGTGGATCCGGGTCCCGTTGTGCAGCCCGTTGATCACCTCCATGTCGTCGTCGCTCAATTCGAAGTCGAAAACGTCGAAGTTCTCGAGGATCCGGTGCCGCTTCGATGAGCGCGGGGTGACCACGTTGCCCAGCTGCAGGCTCCAGCGAATGAGCACCTGCGCCGGTGAGCGGTCGTGCTTGGCCCCGATCGCCTTCACCGTCGGATTGTCGATCACCCGCACGATGACGTGCCGCTCGCCGAAGCCCAGCGGGCTGTGCGCCTCGGTGACGATGCGGTGCTCGGCGTGGAACCGGCGCAGCTTCTCCTGGTTGAACAGCGGGTGCAGTTCGACCTGGTTGAGTGCCGGCGCCACCGACGTCTCGTCGATGAGTTCGGTGAGCAGGTCTTCGGTGAAGTTGCAGACTCCGATGGAACGGACCAGGCCCTCTTCGCGGGCGTGGATCATCGCCTGCCAGCTGTCGAGATACTTGCCGACCGCCGGGGCCGGCCAGTGGATCAGGTACATGTCCAGGTAGTCCAGACCGAGCCGGTCGATGCTCTCCCGGCAGGCCGCCAGTGCGCTGGTGTAACCCTGGTTGGACGTGCCGAGCTTGGTGGTGACGAACAGCTCGGAGCGCGGCACCCCGGAGGCCTTGATGGCGCGGCCCACGACGGCTTCGTTGCCGTAGGACGCGGCGGTGTCGATCAGCCGGCAGCCGCTCTCCAGGGCGGTCAGGATCGAGGTCTCGGTCTGCTCGTCGGACAGTTTGGCGACCCCGAGTCCCAGGACCGGCATGGTCGTCCGGTCATTGAGGGCGATATGGGGAATCGGATTCGCGGTCGTCCGATCAGTGGTGTTCTCAACTGCATATGCAATCGTCATCTTTTCGACCTACGCATTCTGTTACTTTGCCGTCATTAGTTTCGTTTCGATTGCCGCTGGTCGCGGCAGCATCGGGGCCCACGGCAGCCGGGTACGAAACTGGCTGACCGAGAACTACCGGACACCCGGTATTGCGAGCTCAACCTCCTGGGATTGACAGCAGATGATGCGCCTATCCAGCGATTACCGCGCCACTGCGGTTCGGGAGCAAGAACGCATCCGCAGAACCGTTATACCGACGTGATCAAACCGGGGTCAAGCCGTGATGGGCAATAAATAGCACCGGACGTGAATTCAGTCACAATTTCCGGGCGGCGCGCTACTACTGCGGAATGGGCGCCAAACCGCCCTCTTGCTGCAGAATCGCGGTGAATTCGTCGGCGATGCCCGGCGCCGCGGCGATGATCACTTCCCCGGCGTCGATCTCCGGCCCCGGCAGCACCACCCGGGCGCCCGCCTCGGCCGCGATCAGCGATCCGGCCGCGTAGTCCCAGGGCTTGATCCCGTGCTCGTAGTACACGTCGAGTCGTCCGGCCGCGACCATGCACAGGTCCAGGGCGGCCGAACCGATCCGCCGCACGTCGCGGACGCCGGGCAACAGGCGGGCGAGCAACGCCGCCTGGGCCGCCCGCCGGCGGGGCGAGTACCCGAAACCGGTGCCCAGCAACGCCACCGACAGTTCGGTGACGTCCGTGCAGCGCAGCGGCGCGGTGCCCTGCTGATCGCTGACCTGCGCACCCAATCCGGCGGCGGCCGAATAGATTCGGTCACCGACCACGTCGGCGACCGCGCCGGCGACCGACACCCCGCCGACCTGCGCGGCCACCGACACCGCGTAGGCGGGGACGCCGTAC
>CAYNJD010000042.1:0-15438 GCA_964397355.1 uncultured Mycobacterium sp.
CGGTCGGGTCGGGCTGGCCGGTGCCGCTCATGATCCAGCCTTCGTCGGCCAGCAGTCGCAGCCGCGCGGCGAGCGCATCGGTGATCCGGTCCCAGCCGTAGCCGGCGGGCGACAGCAGCGAGGTGACGCCCAATACGACGGCGCACAGCACCGCCAACAACATCGCGCCCAGTGGACGCAACCGCGTCGCCATCGCGACCTCCCCGACCGCAGTCGTATCGGCAAACTCGCGCCTTATGATGCGCCGTCGCCGCGACCGCCGTGCCGCGATTCACAATATTTCTTCATTTGGTTTTCAGGTGGCGGGCCGCGGCTATCGCTTCCGGCTCCGCGAAGCGCGCTCGAGGGCGATGCCGCCGAGCAGGCGCTCCAGCGCCGCCAACGCGTCCCGACTTTCGCGGCGGGGGTCGGCCGAGCGCGCGACGGTCATCGCGGCTTCACACATCGCGCCGTGGATCAGGTGTGCCAGCGGTTCGACCCGCTGGGCTTTGAGGTGGCCGTCGTCGATGGCCTGGGACAGCCCGTTGCGCAGTAGGGCGGTGACGTGTTCGTCTTCCAGGTCGCGCATGGTCTCCCAGCCCAGCACCGCCGGGGCGTCGATCAGAGTGATGCGCTGCACTCCGGGGTCCAGCACGGCGTCGAAGAACGCGCGACAGCCCCGCAGGAAGTTCTGCCAGCTGTTACCGCCCCGGGCGGCGTGCAGCACGGCGCGGCCGATCGCGCGCTGCTCGTCCTCGTACACCGCGGCGAACAGCCCGCGTTTGCCCGTGAAGTGGTGATAAAGCGCGCCTTTGGTCATCCCGGCCCGTTCGACGACAGCGTCCAGCGAGGTGGCGTCGAAGCCGTCGGCGGCGAATGCGCTGCGCGCCACCGCCAGGATCTGCTCGGTGGTCAAGCGGGTGCGTTCAGCTTGGGTACGCGGGCCGGGCACGCCGCCAGCATACGCGATCCATACTCACAGTACATACTTGCGGTACATACTTGTAGTATGTTTATACTGGCGGTATGCAAATCCGCCACCACGTCTGCCCGCTCTGCGAGGCCGGTTGCGGACTGACGAGCAGCGTCGACGCCGACCAGGTGATCGCCACCCGCGGCAACCCGGACCACGTCGCAAGTCGCGGCCATATCTGCCCAAAAGCCCTCGCACTGCACGAATTACACGCAGACCCCGACCGGGTGCGCACCCCGCTGATTCGATCGTCCGACGGCCGGCTGCGGCCCGCCGGCTGGGACGAGGCGTTCGCCACCATCGACACGCGACTGACGGCGGTGATCGACCGGCACGGGCCGGACGCGGTGGCGCTGTACCTCGGCAACCCGGTGGTGCACGACTTCGCGACCACGCTGTACAGCAGCGCGACGATGCAGGCGCTGGGCACCCGCAACATCTACACCGCCAACACCGTCGATGCGATGCCGAAATTCATGGCCTGCCAGCTCATGTTCGGCGGCAGGTATACCGTGCCGCTACCCGACATCGACCGCTGTTCGCATCTGCTGCTGCTGGGCGCCAACCCGCTGGTGTCCAACGGGAGCCTGCTCACCGCTCCCGGGATGCGGGCGCGGCTGCGCGCGTTGCGACGCCGCGGCGGGCGACTGGTCGTCATCGACCCCAACCGCACCCCGACCGCCGCCGCGGCCGACGAGCATCACGCCATCCGTCCGGGCACCGACGCGCTGCTGCTGCTTGCGTTGGTGCACACGCTGTTCAGCGACAACAACATCCGGCTGGGCCACCTGGACGGTCAGGTTCACGGGGTGGCGGCCGTCGAGGAGTTGGCCCGCGACTTCTCCCCCGAAGTCGTTGCGCCCCGCTGCGATATTCCGGCGACCGCCATTCGCCGGCTCGCCCGCGACCTGGCAACCGCCCCAACCGCGGCGGTGTATGGCCGCACCGGCACCTGCACCCAGCGGTTCGGCACCGTGACGAGCTGGCTGATCGAGGTGCTCAACGTCCTCACCGGAAACCTGGACCGGCCGGGCGGCGCGATGTTCGCCCGCCCGGCGGCCGACCTGCGGCCGGTAGCCGCGCAACGCGGCGTCGCGTTCGGTCGCTGGCACAGCCGGGTCCGGGGCGCACCGGAAACCCTGGGCGAACTTCCGCTGGCCTGCCTGGCCGAAGAGATCGACACCCCCGGGGCCGGTCAGGTCAAGGCGCTGATCACCGTCGCCGGCAACCCGGCGCGTTCGGCCCCCGACAGTGCTCGCCTCACGGCGGCCTTCCAACAGCTCGACCTGATGGTCGGCCTGGACCTGTACCGCAACGAGACGACCCGGCACGCGCACGTGTTGTTGCCGGCTCCCTCACCGCTGACCAAGCCGCACTACGACCTGTTCTTCCACCATTTCGCGATCCGCGACACCGCCACCTACTCACCGCCGGTGTTGCCGCCGGACCCCGGCGTGACACCGGAATGGCAGATCCTGCTCCGGTTGATCGGAATCGTCGCGCGGCAAGGCGCCGGCGCCGACCTGGCGGCCATCGACGACATGGTCGCCGAGTCGCTGGCGCAGACGGTGGGCTGTGACGTTCGCGCCGAGACCGGCGGATTGCGCGGCCCCGAACGCCTGCTCGACATGCTGCTGCGGGCCGGGCCGTACGCCGACCCCGAGCCGCTCACACTGGCCCGGTTGCGCCGGCATCCCGATGGGATCGATTTCGGCCCGCTGCGCCCGCAGCTGCCCGGGTTGCTCAACACACCGTCGGGCCGAATCGAACTCGCCCCGCAACCGTTGGTCGACGACGTCGCCGAACTGCGCGCCGGCCTGCTCTCGCCGCCCGACGGCGGCATGGTCCTGATCGGCCGGCGCCAGCTGCGGTCCAACAACTCCTGGATGCACAATCTGCCGACGCTGGCCAAGGGCCGTGACCGCTGCACACTGCAGGTCCATCCCACCGACGCCGCGCGGTTGCGGCTGGGGACGCACGCCCGGGTGACCTCGCGCGCCGGTGTGCTCGACGCGCCGGTGGAGGTGACCGACGCCGTCCGTCCCGGGGTGGTCTCGCTGCCCCATGGCTGGGGCCATGACGAGTCCGATGCCGCGCTCGGCGTGGCCGCCCGGCAGCCCGGCGTCAACAGCAACATCCTGGCCGACGGTCTCGGACTGGATCCGCTGTCGGGCACCGCAGTGCTCAACGGCATTCCGGTAGCGGTCACCGCCAGTCCCGAAGGGAGACCCCGATGACCAGCGACACCGCACTGCGCGCGGCACCGCACAACTACGCCGACGCCAAGAACCGGCACGACGTCGAGGCGATCGTGTCGGCCTGCGCACCGGATGGCCGGTATCAGGATTCCGCTGTCCGGCAACCGATCACCGGCCGGGCGCGGTTACGGGTGTTCTACACGGCGTTCTTCGAATCGGTGCCCGACCACCGTGGCGGGTTCGAGCGACGTCGGCTACTTCGACACCCGGATCCTGCACCGGCAGCTGGGCGTGACCGGGAAAACCGACGGCCTACGCCGCCGGGCACCGTCGCGGTGTTCGACACCCAGGCCCTCCGGCCCGGTCGGCGATGAATCACACCACCAAACCCCAACCGAGAAGGAGCCTTTCGTGCGCGCGATCCTGCAAGACGAGTGGAATGGACCCGACGCCGTGCGCCTGGGCGAGGCCCCCGAACCGACACCGGCTCCCACCGAGGTGAAGGTCCGGGTCCACGCCGCCGGGGTGAACCCGGTGGACTACTACACCAGCGGCGGCTTGGCCTACAACCGGGTGCTCACGCTGCCCTTCATCCACGGCTGGGATGTGGCCGGGGTCGTCGAGGAAGTCGGCTACGGTGTCAGCCGGTTCACCGTAGGTGATCGGGTTTTCGGAATGCCCTGGTTCCCCCGGCAGGCGGGCGGCTACGCCGAATTCGTCACCGCGCCGTCGCGGCACTTCGCCGTCATCCCCGCCGAGCTGAGCTACACCGAAGCGGCGGCGCTGCCGCTGGCGGGGCTGACGGCGTGGCAGATGCTCGTCGACGTGGCCCGGGTCGAGCCCGGCCAACGCGTGCTCATCTCGGCGGCCGCCGGCGGCGTCGGACATCTGGCCGTCCAGATCGCCAAAGCACGCGGCGCGTATGTCATCGGCACCGCCCGCGCCGCCAAACACGGGTTCCTGTCCGAACTGGGCGCCGACGAAGTGGTGGACTACACCACGACGCCGGTTCACCACGTCGTCAGCGGTGTCGACGTGGTGATCCAGATGTTCGGCCGCAACGCCGGTCTGACCGCCCTGGAATGCCTTCGCCCCGGCGGGATCCTGGTCAGCGCGCAAGCGGCATGGACACCCGGACTGTACGAGCGCGCCGACGAGCTGAACGTTCGTGCGCACGGCTATCTGGTCGAGCCCGACGCCAGCGGTCTTCAGGCCGTGGCAGAACTGGTGCGGCGCGGCAAACTGCGGGTGCATATCGCCGAACGGTTCCCGTTGGCGCAGGCGTCGCGGGCGCTGCAGATCGTCGGCAGCGGGCGTACCGCCGGCAAGATCGTGCTCACCGTGTCGTGAAACCTCGGCCGCTCAGGATGTCGGGAAGCGCACTGCGGCGCAGCGCATTTCAGGCGGTGCTGGATTCGGTGGTGAGATCGAGGAAATCAGCGACGTGAAACGCCCGCAGTATCCGGCGCTCGAACCGCCGAACGCCCGAGCGGGTCGGGTCGTGAACCAGCCGGGGTGCGGTGAGCCTCAGGTCGCGGCCCCGGGTTCGCAATCGGCAGCCGTCGGCCGCCATGACGTTTTTCACCCAGTCGGAATCGGGTCCGTAGGTTAGCGCGATCCGGACCCCGGAGTCGGTGGTGAAGACGTTGACGGGGGTCTCGTAGGTGCGCCCGGAGCGACGGCCGCGATGGCAGACCACGCCGAACCCCGGCGCCCGGGGCGCGATCCGACGGGTGATCCGGTTCAGGCCCACCCGGTTCCAGCGGGCGATGGCTTTCGGGAATGGCATGGCGTTCCTCCTCTACCCGGCGAAGCCCACGGCTTCAGTTGCGGTGCGGTTGGTCGGCGGGCGTCCAGGCGCTCAGCCGCGGGATCCAGCGCGGCACATGACGGCGGTAGGCGTCGTATTCGGCCCCGAACCGCCGGGCCAGGTGCGGCTCTTCGAAAACCGGAACGGCGATCACGACCAGGGTGCAGAACAACGCGAACCAGGCCAGCAGCCACGGTGAGGCGGTGATGGCGGCGGTACCCAGCTGCAGGCAGAACACCGCGGTCATCATCGGGTTGCGGACATACCGGTAGGGCCCGTGCACCACCAGGTGGATCGGTGTCCCGACCGCCAGTGCCCCCTCACCGACGCGGTCGAACAACAACACGGTCCACACCAGAAACCACAGCCCGACGCCGATCAGCACGCTGCCGGTCAGCATCAGCAGCAGGCCCGCGCCGGTCCCGGGATCGGGTGCCTCGAGGCCGGTGAACGCCAGGATCAGCGCCGGGATGAACACCGTCATCGTCGCGGGTGCGATCAGCACCGAGATCAAGTGGTTGACCCACAGCCGTCGTGTCGCCATCGTCGGACCCCTTTCTTCAACATACGTTCAAGAAGGACGGTACGCGGTCGTACACCAATACGTCAACACGTGTTGAAGTACACTTTCGGGCATGGCGGAGCCCGGCCGTTCCGGCCGGTGGCGCACCGGCCAGCAGAACAAGCAGCGCATCATCGAGGCCGCGCGCGAGCACTTCATGCGCGACGGCTACGAGCAGGCCACGGTGCGCCGGATCGCCGCCGACGCCGGGGTGGACGTGGCGATGGTCTACTACTTCTTCGGCAACAAGGAAGGCCTGTTCAACGCCTCGGTCCTCGACGTTCCCGAGCACCCGCTGCACCAGTTGGCCGCCCTGCTCGACGACGGGACCGAACAGATCGGACCGCGGCTGGTGCGGCATTTCCTGCAGCGCTGGGACGAGGGCACCTCGTTCGACCCGCTGCTGACCGTGTGGCGCTCGGCGGCCATCCAGCCGCTGGCCCGCAAGCTGTTGCACGACACCCTGGCCGGCCCGGTCGCCGAACGGGTGCACGCCGAGTTCGGGGTGGACAACGCGGTGCTGCGCGTCGAACTCGTCACGGTGCACCTGCTGGGTCTGGCGTTCGCGCGCTACCAGCTCAAGATCGAACCGCTGGCCTCGGCCGGCGTCGAGGAGCTGGTGGCCTGGATCGGCCCGACCGTGCAGCGCTATCTCACCGGGCCGGCCCCGGAACACCTCGGCTGACACCTGCAGAGCACGCTCGGCGAGCGGACCCCGGCATAACTGCCGGGCCGTCGGGCGACCTGACCGGGCGGCCCCGACCGGTACGTCGTTATCCTGTGCGCCATGGCAGCTGACCTCGTTCCGATCCGCCTTGCGGTGACCGCCGGCGACCGCTACACGCTGTGGGCGCCGCGCTGGCGCGACTCCGGTGACGAGTGGGAGGCGTTCCTCGGCAAGGACGAGGACCTCTACGGCTTCGCCAGCGCGGCTGATCTGGTGGCGTTCGTGCGCACCAACACCGACAACGACCTGGCGGATCATCCGGGCTGGCAGCAGCTGACCGAGTCCAACGCCCACCGGCTCAACCCCGGCCGCAGCCGGCAGTACGACCTGATCGCGGTCGAGGAACTGCTGGCCGAGAAGCCGACCAAGAAGTCGGTCCGGACGGTGGCCGACGCGATGGAGATCGTGTCGTCGATCGGCTCGGTGTGCGACCTGACCGCGGTGACGAAGTTCTTCAACGGCAACCCCAGCCTGGGAACGCTGGCCGGCGGCATCGACAACTTCACCGGCCGGGCCGGCCGCAAGCGGTGGAACGCGATCGCCGACATCATCGGCCGCAGCTGGGACAACGTGCTGTCCGCGGTCGAGGGCGTCATCACCACGCCCGACGTCGACACCGCCGCGGCGTCGAAGGCGGCCGACGAGCTCGCCGAAGAACCCCCGGCCGAACTGGAGGAGCCGACCGAGGAGACCACGGACGCGGCAGCCACCGAAGCCGCCGACGACGACGTGGCCGCGGTCGCCGAGCACGCCACCGCCGACCGGGTGGTGCTCGGCGGCGACGCCGACTTCTGGGCGAAGGTGGGCATCGACCCGATCCGGATCATGACCGACAACGGGACGTTCTTCACGCTGCGCTGCTACCTCGGCGAGCAGCCGGTGTTCCTCGGCCGCAACGGCCGGATCAGCGTGTTCGGCTCCGAACGCGCGCTGGCGCGCTACCTGGCCGACGAGCACGACCACGACCTGTCGGACCTGAGCACCTACGACGACATCCGGACCGCGGCCACCGACGGCTCGCTGGAGATCGACATCACCGACGACAACGTCTACGTGCTGTCCGGAATGGTCGACGACCTGACCGACGGCCCCGACGCGGTGGACCGCGAGCAACTCGAGCTGGCCGTCGAATTTCTGGAGGATGTGGGCAGCTACGCCGAGGACGGCATAGTCACCGAAACGCTGAAACCGGATCGCGCGCTGGGCCGACTGGTGAGCTATGTACTCGACCCGGAATCGGCCGCCGAACCACGGCGCCCATTCGCTCCCGCGGTCAAGGAATGGGAACAACTCGAGCAGTTCGTGCAGTCGCGGCTGCGACGCGAGTAGCGCGCGAACAGCGCTTTTCCACACGAGTATCGCCGGAATTCACCGGCAATTGCGGCAAACATTTGCTCGTTTTCATTGCCGAGGGGTCCCAACCCCGATAACATCTGCCCCGATAACCTCTGGCCGGGCCGTGTGGTTTGCGGGCCCTTCCAAATTCGAAAGGACTACACATGCGCAAGGCAACGCAACGAGCCGCAGCTGTATCCGCCGCAGTTTTGGGTATCGCAGTGATCGGCACGGGTTGCAGCACCACCAAGGAGAAGACCAGCGATGCCTTGAGCTCGGCCAGTTCGGTTGCCTCTTCGGCCAGCTCGGTGATCTCGTCCGCGGTCAGCACCCCCGCCGAGGAGACCGGCGCCGCCAGCTCGACCGAGATGACCGGTGCGGACGGCAAGGAGTACACCGTCGCCGGCCCGATCCTGGCCAAGCTGGACTCGCTGGACGCCACCGCCAAGCAGGACCTGGGCGAGCCCACCGGCGCCGAGCAGAAGAACCCCGACGGCGGCATCTACCAGCAGTTCGACGGCGGCGTGATCGTTCACACCACCCGTTCGTACGTGGTGTGGGGCAAGATCCGCGACAAGTGGAACGAGCTGGGCGGTTCGCAGGGCAAGCTGGGCTACCCGACCAGCGACGAGACCACCAACGCCGACGGTTCGAAGCAGACCACCTTCGAGCACGGCGTCGTCACCTGGAAGCCGGGCGACGAAGAGGCCACTGTCACCGAGCACTGATCTCACGTAGCGAAGGCCGGGCAATCGCAACCGCGATTGTCCGGCCTTCGTCGTTTGTGTTCGGCGGCTCTCAGCCGACCAGGACCGCGAATCGCGGTTTGATGACGTCCTCGATGATCCCCACCCGCTGGCCGAACGGGATGAACGCCGACTTCATCGCGTTCACCGTGAACCGCTGCAGATCCGTCCAGCCGTAGCCGAACGTCTCGGCCAGCACCAGCATCTCCTTGCTCATGCTGGTGTCGCTCATCAGCCGGTTGTCGGTGTTGATCGTCACGCGCAGCCGGGCGCGGGCCAGCAGGTCGAACGGGTGCTCGGCGATGCTGCCGACCGCGCCGGTCTGCACATTGGAGCTCGGGCACAACTCCAGCGGGATCCGCTTGTCGCGCAGGATCGCCGCCAGCCGGCCCAACCGCACCCCGCCGTCCGGGTCTTCCGGGTCGACGGTGATGTCGTCGGTGATGCGCACCCCGTGGCCGAGCCGGTCGGCGCCGCAGAACGCGATCGCCTCGTGGATCGACGGCAGCCCGAACGCCTCGCCGGCGTGGATGGTGAAGCGGGCGTTGTGGTCGCGCATGTACTCGAACGCGTCCAGGTGCCGGCTCGGCGGATGACCAGCTTCGGCGCCGGCGATGTCGAACCCGACCACCCCCTTGTCGCGGAACCGGATGGCCAGCTCGGCGATCTCCCGGGACAGCGCGGCGTGCCGCATCGCGGTGACCAGGCAGCGCACCGTGATGTCGCGGCCGGCCGCCGCCGCGGCACGCTCCCCGTCGGCGAATCCGGCCAGCACCGCGTCGGTCACCTCGTCGAACGACAGCCCGCCCTCGATGTGCAGTTCCGGCGCGAACCGCACCTCGGCGTAGACCACCGCGTCGGCGGCCAGATCCTCGACGCATTCGGCGGCGACCCGGTGCAGCGCGTCGGGGGTCTGCATCACCGCCACGGTGTGGCTGAACGGCTCCAGGTAGCGCTCCAGCGACCCGCTGTGCGAGCGGGTGCGGAACCAGGTCGCCAGCTCGTCGGGATCGGTGGTGGGCAGCCCGTCGTAGCCGACCTGCCCGGCGATGTCGACGACGGTGGCCGGGCGCAGCCCGCCGTCCAGGTGGTCGTGCAGCAGCGCCTTGGGCGCCTGCCGGATGTTCTCCAGGGTCAGCGGTGTGGTCATGGGCTCGCTCCGATGATCAGTGGCCGCGGGGGTGCCGGGGTGTCGCGGGTTTGGCGGACGCGATAGCCGCCGGCCAGTTCGGCGCGCGCCGGCCCGAACCGCTCCGGTGTGTCGGTGTAGAGCGTGAACAGCGGCTCGCCGGCGGTGACCGGCTCGCCCGGCCGCCGATGAATCCGCACCCCGGCCCCGGCCTGCACGCGCTCGCCGGGGCGGGAGCGACCGGCTCCCAGCCGCCATGCCGTCATACCCACCGCCATCGCGTCGATTTCCCCCATTGTGCCGTCCGCCGCTGCGGTGATGGTCTCCGAACATGCCGCGACCGGCAGCGGAACGCTCAGATCGCCGCCCTGGGCGGCGATCATCGCGGTGAACCGGTCCATCGCGGTGCCGTCGGCCAGGGTGGCCGCCGGGTCGCGGTCGTCCAATCCGGCCAGCGCGAGCATCTCGGCGGCCAGCCTCACCGTCAGCGCCACCACGTCGTCGGGCCCGCCGCCGGCCAGCACCTCCAGCGCCTCGGCGACCTCGAGCGCGTTGCCGACGGTGGCCCCCAGCGGGGTGCTCATATCGGTGAGCAGCGCGCGGGTGGGCACACCGTGCGCCGCGCCCAGCTCGACCATGAGGCGCGCCAGCTCGGTGGCCTGCCCGGCGGACTTCATGAAGGCGCCGGACCCGACCTTGACATCAAGGATCAGGGCACCAGCCCCCTCGGCCAGCTTCTTGCTCATCACCGAGCTGGCGATCAACGGCAACGACTCCACCGTGGCGGTGATGTCGCGCAGCGCGTAGAGCTTGGCGTCGGCGGGTGCCAGGGCGCCGGCGGCGAAGATCGCCGCCCCCACATCTGCGAGCTGGTCGCGCAGCCGGGCCGTCGACAGCGTCGCGTCGAAACCCGCGATCGACTCCAGCTTGTCCAGGGTGCCGCCGGTGTGGCCCAGGCCGCGCCCGGAGGCCTGCGGCACCGCCGCGCCGCAGGCGGCGACCACTGCCACCAGCGGCAGCGTGATCTTGTCCCCCACCCCGCCGGTGGAGTGCTTGTCGACGGTGGGGAGCCGGTGGCCGTCGCGCCGCAGGCCGCGCCAGTCCATCCGCTCGCCGGAGGCGATCATCGCCGCGGTCCAGCGCGCCGTCTCGCCGGCGTCCATGCCGCGCAGGAAGATCGCCATCAGCAGCGCCGACATCTGCTCTTCGGCCAGCTCACCGCGGGTGTAGGAGTCGATCAGCCAGTCGATCGCGTCGTCGGGAAGCCGGTGGCCGTCGCGCTTGGTGGCGATCAGCGTGGGAGCGTCGAAGCGGCTCACGCCCATGCGTCGGGTCCGAAGGCGTCCGGCAGCAGCGCGGAGAGCCGCCGCGCACCGTCCGGGTGATCGACGAGCAGCTGCGGCCCACCGTGTTCGAGCAGCAGTTGGCGGCAACGGCCGCACGGCATCAGCAGTTTGCCGTCGGCGTCGGTGCACGACAGCGCCGCCAGCCGTCCGCCGCCGCCGGCGTGCAGTCCGCAGACCACCGCACACTCGGCACACAGGCTCAGACCATATGAGACATTTTCCACATTGCAGCCGGTGAACACTCGTCCGTCAACGGTCACCCCGGCCGCGCCGACCCGTAGCCCCGAATACGGCGCATAAGCATTGGCCGCCACCGCTATTGCGTTGCGCCGCAACATATCCCAGTCAATTTCGTCGGTCATTTCAGCTGAGCTCATATCGTTGCCAGTACATCGCGCCGCCCTGTCCGCCCGCCGCCGTTTGTCGAATGTCACCCTAACTTCGAGCGTTCCTACTCATCGGTAACTTCAACATGGTCGTTTCGACCCTGTGGATGGGTTTAGAGTCCAAGCCGAGGTTTATCGACAGTGATGGCGTTGCGTGGCGTCCGCGTGCGCGGAGCGGCCGCGCCGGCGGGTCACTACAGATATTGGAGGCGCTGATGACGGCGACATCCGCCGATGCGACTGCGTCGCCGGGGGCGCGGGCGGACGCACCGCGTCGCCGGCGGCAGAGTCTGTACAAGGGCGACCCCGGGATGTGGGCGTTCGCGCTGCACCGGATCACCGGCGCGACCATCTTCTTCTTCCTGTTCGTCCACGTCCTCGACACGGCCCTGGTGCGGGTCAGCCCGCAGGCCTACACCGAGGTGATCGCCACCTACAAGACGCCGATCGTCGGCCTGATGGAGCTGGGCCTGGTTGCCGCGGTGCTGTTCCACGGCCTCAACGGCGTCCGGCTGATCCTGATCGACTTCTGGTGGCAGGGCTGCCGCTGGCAGCGCCAGATGCTGGTCGGGGTCTGCGCGGTCTGGCTGGTGGTGATGGTCCCGGTCGTCGTACGGATCGGCATGCACATGGCGGAGCGATTCCTATGAGCACATCTGACCTGCAAGTCGGCAGCCGGGGGCCGCTGGCCCCGGTCCGCGGCCCGAACCGCGACCGGCCCGCCGGCCTGGGCGACCCGCGTTCGCCGCAGCGGCACTCCGGAATGCCCAACTTCGAGAAGTACACCTGGCTGTTCATGCGGTTCTCCGGCGCCGTGCTGATCTTCCTGGTGCTCGGGCACCTGTTCATCATGTTGATGTGGGAAAACGGCGTGTACCGGATCGACTTCAACTACGTGGCGGAGCGCTGGCACTCACCGTTCTGGCAGATCTGGGACCTGAGCCTGCTGTGGCTGGCCGAACTGCACGGCGGCAACGGCCTGCGCACCATCATCGGCGACTACACCCGCAGTGACCGCAGCCGGTTCTGGCTGATGAGCCTGCTGGTGATCTCGATGATCTTCACGCTGGGACTGGGCAGCTACGTGCTGCTGAGCTTCGACGCCAACATTTCTTGACGGCAGATCTCCTACGAACGGGTGATATCGCGGTGATTGCAGAACATCGATACGACGTGGTGATCGTCGGCGCCGGCGGCGCCGGGATGCGCGCGGCCGTCGAGGCGGCCCCGCGGGCGCGCACAGCGGTGCTGACCAAGCTGTACCCCACGCGCAGCCACACCGGCGCCGCCCAGGGCGGCATGTGCGCCGCGCTGGCCAACGTCGAGGACGACAACTGGGAGTGGCACACCTTCGACACCGTCAAAGGTGGCGACTACCTGGCCGACCAGGACGCGGTGGAGATCATGGCCAAGGAGGCCATCGACGCGGTGCTGGACCTGGAGAACATGGGCATGCCGTTCTCCCGCACCCCGGAGGGCCGCATCGACCAGCGCCGCTTCGGCGGGCACACCCGCGACCACGGCAAGGCCCCGGTGCGCCGCTCCTGCTATGCCGCCGACCGCACCGGCCACATGATCCTGCAGACGCTGTACCAGAACTGCGTCAAGCACAACGTGGAGTTCTTCAACGAGTTCTACGTGCTGGACCTGGCGCTCACCGAGACGCCGTCCGGGCCGGTGGCCACCGGCGTGGTGGCCTACGAGCTGGCCACCGGTGACATCCACGTGTTCCACGCCAAGGCGATCGTGCTGGCCACCGGCGGCTCCGGCCGGATGTACAAGACCACCTCCAACGCCCACACGCTGACCGGCGACGGCATGGGCGTGGTCTTCCGCAAGGGCCTGCCGCTGGAGGACATGGAGTTCCACCAGTTCCACCCGACGGGCCTGGCCGGCCTGGGCATCCTGATCTCGGAGGCGGTGCGCGGCGAGGGCGGCCGGCTGCTCAACGCCGACGGCGAGCGGTTCATGGAGCGCTACGCCCCGACGATCGTCGACCTGGCGCCCCGCGACATCGTGGCCCGCTCGATGGTGCTCGAGGTGCTGGAGGGCCGCGGCGCCGGACCGAACAAGGACTACGTCTACATCGACGTGCGCCACCTCGGCGAGGACGTGCTCGAGGAGAAGCTGCCCGACATCACCGAGTTCGCCCGCACCTACCTGGGCGTGGACCCGGTCAAGGAGCTGGTGCCGGTCTACCCGACCTGCCACTACGTGATGGGCGGCATCCCGACCACGGTCACCGGCCAGGTGCTGCGCGACAACACCACCACCGTGCCGGGCCTGTACGCCGCCGGCGAGTGCGCCTGCGTGTCGGTGCACGGCGCCAACCGGCTGGGCACCAACTCGCTGCTGGACATCAACGTGTTCGGCCGCCGCGCCGGTATCGCCGCCGCCGAGTACGCCGCGGCCCACGACTTCGTCGAGATGCCGGAGAACCCGGCCGGCATGGTGGTCGACTGGGTGGCCCACATCCTGTCCGAGCACGGCAACGAGCGAGTCGCCGACATCCGCGGCGCGCTGCAGCAGTCGATGGACAACAACGCCGCGGTGTTCCGCACCGAGAAGACCCTCAAGCAGGCGTTGAGCGACATCCACGCTTTGAAGGAGCGTTACGCCCGGATCACGGTGCACGACAAGGGCAAACGCTTCAACTCCGACCTGCTGGAGGCGATCGAGCTGGGCTTCCTCCTGGAGCTGGCCGAGGTCACCGTGGTGGGTGCGCTCAACCGCCAGGAGTCCCGCGGCGGGCACGCCCGCGAGGACTACCCCAACCGCGACGACGTCAACTACATGCGCCACACCATGGCCTACAAGGAAATCGGGGCCGATAAGCAGGGCACCGACCTGATCGCCGACATCCGGCTGGACTACAAGCCGGTGGTGCAGACCCGCTACGAACCGAAGGAACGGAAGTACTGATGTCCGACAGCTGCTGCGGATCAGATTCAGGCTGCTGCTCGCCGGGTCCGACGAGCGCGGCTCCCGTCGCGCTGGTCGACGGCCCCCCGGCCGGTGACCCGCCGCTGCCCCCGATTCCCGAGGGCGCGCGGATGGTCACGCTCAAGATCGCCCGCTACAACCCGGAGAACCCCGACCAGTACGCCGCCACCGACGGCTGGCAGAGCTTCCGGGTGCCGGCGCTGCCCACCGACCGGCTGCTGAACCTGCTGATCTACGTCAAGAGCTACCTGGACGGCACGCTGACCTTCCGCCGGTCCTGCGCGCACGGGGTGTGCGGCTCCGACGGGGTGCGGGTCAACGGCAACAACAAGCTGGCCTGCAAGATGCTGATGCGCGACATCCTGCCGAAGAACCCGGCCAAGGAGCTGACGCTGACCATCGAGCCGATGCGCGGGCTGCCGGTGGAAAAAGACCTCGTGGTCAACATGGAACCGTTCATGGACGCCTACAAGGCGATCAAGCCGTACCTGATCACCAGCGGCAACCCGCCCACCCGGGAGTGGATCCAGAGCCAGCACGACCGGCACCGCTACGACGACACCACCAAGTGCATCCTGTGCGGCATCTGCACCACCAGCTGCCCGGTGTACTGGAGCGAGGGCTCGTACTTCGGCCCGGCGGCGATCGTCAACGCCCACCGGTTCATCTTCGACTCGCGTGACGAGGGTGCGGCCGAGCGCCTCGACATCCTCAACGAGGTCGACGGGGTGTGGCGCTGCCGCACCACGTTCAACTGCACCGACGCCTGCCCGCGCGGCATCGAGATCACCAAGGCCATCCAGGAGGTCAAGCGGGCGCTGATGTTCGCCCGCTGACCCGGCTGCCCGGTCGGCGCCGCCCGCCGCGTGATAGACCACTGGGATGCACTGGTACACCGGCCACTCGATCTACGACACCGTTCTGGCGTTCGCGTTCGGTTTCGCCGCGTTCGTGATCGTCGGCGGCTTCTTCGGGCAGAGCTCCTACGGCCGGTTCTCGTCGAGCAAGCTCGGCTTCAACCTGAACCCGAAGTTCGGCTGGTGGCTGATGGAGATCCCGGCGACGGTGGTGTTCGCCGCCGCCTACCTGAGCGGGCCGGCCCGGTTCGAGCCGACCTCGCTGGTGCTGGCCGGGATCTGGGCGCTGCACTACGCCAACCGCGGCTGGTTCTTCCCGCTGGCGATCCGCCAGGTGCCCGGCAAGCGCAGCACGTTCAACATCTCGGTGGTGGTGATGGGCATGCTGGTCACCACCATGCACGGCTACCTCAACGGGGCGCTGTTCAGCCACGACTACCTGGGGCA
>CAYNJD010000043.1:0-15389 GCA_964397355.1 uncultured Mycobacterium sp.
CCCGCGGTCAGCATGGCGTCCAATAGCCGGTGCACCACCGTGGTCACCTCGGCGCGGGCCTGATCGGGGTCGGCTGCTGTCGCGACCAGTGGGCACGGCGGCCGGGACCGTCGACGGTGATGAGCCCCGAGAACGCACGCACGCGCATCGCGTGCACTTGCATTAGAATGCGTGCATGCGAACCACGGTGGAGATCAGCGACGAGCAGCACCGCGCGCTGAGCGCAATTGCTCAGCGACGCGGTATCCGTGGCTTCTCCGTGCTTGTGCAGGAAGCGCTCGACGGTTATCTCGCGGACCTGAAGACCGATGAGGTCGATCTGTTGCTCGGGCTGGAAGGGGTGCTCACCGAGGCCGACGCGCAGGAGATGCGAACCCGAATCGATGACGCGAAAAGCGCGTGGCGGGCCTCGTAGTCGTCGACACCGACCTGGTGATCGACTTCCTGCGGGGCAAGGGACCCGGCAACGCACTTGTTCGTGACCTCATTGCCGGACACCGGTTCCGGGTCACCGCCGTCACCGCGTTCGAGCTGCGGGTCGGATCGGATTTCACCACGCGGCGCGACGACATCATGCGGCTCGTGAGGTCGCGGGCCTTCCCGCTGGACCCTCCGAGCGCGCTGCGCGCCGGGGAAGTCGCTGCCTCGCTGCGACGAGCCGGTCAAGACATCGGAATGGCGGACTGCCTACAGGCTGGCATCTGCCTGAACTTCGATCTGCCGTTCGCGACCCGTAACCGGAAACACTTCGAGCGTGTCGAGGGCCTGCGACTGGTTAACGCCGCGGGTTAATCCAGCCACGCCGCGGTGTTGGGCGGCAGCTCGGCGTCGGAGATCGCCCCGCTGGCCAGCATGACGCGCCCCTCCGGCAGCGCCACCGGCTGCTCGCCGGTGTTGATGGCGCAGACCAGCTCGCCGCGGCGAAACACCAGTACGTCATCGGGTGCGGGCAGCCACACCAGCGTGCCGTCGAATCCCGTTCGCTCCCGGCGTATCCGGAGCGCCTGCCGGTACAGCGACAACGTCGAGTGGGCGTCGTCGAGCTGACGTTGCACGGTCAGCGGCGCCCAGTCGGGTGGCATCGGCAGCCAGGTTTCGGCTGCCGCGGAGAACCCGAATGGGGGAGTCTCACCCGACCACGGCAGCGGCACCCGGCAGCCGTCGCGGCCGCGCTTGGTGTGCCCGGAACGCTCCCACACCGGGTCTTGCAGCACCGAATCCGGCAGTTCGACCTCGGGCAGCCCCAGCTCCTGGCCGTTGTAGACGAACACCGTGCCCGGCAATGCCAGCAGTACCAGTGCCATCGCCCGCGCCCTGGCCAGTCCGACCGGCCCACCGCCGTAGCGGGTGACCGCCCGCGTGACATCGTGGTTCTCCAGTGCCCAGGTCGGGCTGGCCCCCACCGACCCGACCGCGGCCAGCGAGTTGTCGATCGCGTCGCGGATCGCGGCGGCGTCGAAGTCGGCCTGCAGCAGCCGGAAGTTGAAGGCCAGGTGTAGTTCGTCGGGCCGCAGGTAGTCGGCGAACTGGGTGTTGTCATGCACCCAGACCTCGCCGATGGTCACCGCGTCGGGGTAGTCGTCGACGACGGCGCGAATCGCACGGTGAATCCGGTGGACCCCCGGTTGGTTGAACCGCGGGTCGTCGTCGCGGTGGGCCAGCAGTCTCACGTCGGTGACGGGCATGTCGGGCAGGCCCGGCGGTTTGGCCATGCCGTGGGCGACGTCGATGCGGAAGCCGTCCACGCCGCGGTCCAGCCAGAATCGCAGGGTCCGCTCGAAATCGGCGAAGACCTCCGGGTTGTCCCAATTCAGATCGGGCTGTGCCACGTCGAACAGGTGCAGGTACCACTGGCCGGGCGTTCCGTCGGGTTCGGTGACCCGGGTCCAGGCCGGGCCGCCGAACACCGACACCCAGTTGTTGGGTGGCCGCTGACCGTCGGTTCCGCGGCCGTCCCGGAAGATGTAGCGCTGCCGCGCGCGACTGCCCGGCGCGGACACCAGTGCCTCGACGAACCACGGATGTGCCGAACTGGTGTGGTTGGGCACCAGGTCCATGGTCAGCTTGATGCCGCGGTCGTGCGCCGCCGCCACCAACCGGTCCAGTGCCGCCAGGTCACCGAAGAGCGGATCGATGTCGCGCGGGTCCGCCACGTCGTAGCCGTGATCGGCCATCGGCGACACCGTGACCGGGTTGAGCCAGATCGCGTCGACACCCAGCCGGTCCAGGTGGTCCAGGTGCGCGGTCACTCCGTCCAGGTCGCCGACCCCGTCGCTGTTGCTGTCGGCGAAGGAGCGGGGATAGATCTGGTAGAAGACGCTCCCGGCCCACCACGGGTGCTCGCCGACACCCATCAGATCGGTGCGTTGACCAGGAAGTGGGCCACCGAATGCAGGTAGTCGAGCAACTCGGCACGATGTGCGTCGTCGAGGGTTTCGCTGTCGATCTCGTCGACCGCCGTGACCATGCAGCGCAGCCAGGCGTCGCGCTGTAGCGGGCCGATCCGGAACGGCATGTGCCGCATCCGCAGCCGCGGGTGGCCGCGACGTTCGGTGTAGGTGCGCGGCCCGCCCCAGTACTGCTCGAGGAACATCCGCAGCCGCTCCTCGGCACCATCCATGTCGTCGGCGGGGTACATCGGACGCAGGATGTCGTCCTGGGCGACCAGTTGGTAAAACCGCGAGACGATGGCGTGGAAGGTTTCCGCACCGCCGACGGCGTCATAAAACGAGGGCTCTTCTATCGGCTGCATCGCCCACCATTGTGGGGTATCGCCGACGCCTGCCGATGAACACACAGCAAATAGGCGTGCGACCAGCGCCGAATCATGGTGAACTGTTCGGCGGAGGATTTATGGTGCAGCACAAAAGCCGCCGATGAAGCGTCGGGGCCACCGCAGACCCGGTGCCCCCACGGCGAGCCTGAGCGGGCTTGCCGTAGCCCCATGCCTGCACTCGGTGGCCACTTCCGGCTCGGTTCCCGGCACCGACGCCGCGTCCATCTGGACCCGCCGGCGGGTGCTGCTGCTGAACTCCACCTTCGAGCCGTTGACGGCGCTGCCGCTGCGCCGCGCCATCGTCATGTTGATCTGCGGCAAGGCCGACGTGGTGCACGACGACCCGGCCGGGCCCGTCATCCACTCGGCGACCCGGTCGGTGGTGGTGCCCTCGGTGATCCGGCTGCGGTCCTATGTGCGGGTGCCCTACCGCGCCCGGATCCCGCTGACCCGCGCCGCGCTGATGCACCGTGACCGGCACAGCTGCGCCTACTGCGGTGGCAAGGCCGACACCGTCGACCACGTGGTGCCCCGCAGCCGGGGCGGCGACCATTCCTGGGAGAACTGCGTGGCGGCCTGCTCGACCTGCAATCACCGCAAGGCGGACCGGTTGCTGGCCGAACTCGGCTGGACGCTGCGGCTGGTGCCGACATCGCCGAAGGGCCAGCATTGGCGGCTGCTGGCGGTGATCAACGAGCTCGATCCGGTCTGGATGCGCTATCTCGGTGAAGGCGCCGCCTGAGCTGTATTGGCTTGAACCACGTGGCGCGCATACCAGCGACGCCCGTGCCAGCGTTGGTAGTGCCACACCGCGGTGGGCAGGGCGCCCCGGTCATGCAGCCAGAAGCCGGCCGGCGGCTCGAGCCGGGGCGGCTGACGCTGCAGCGTGATCTCGCCGAGAACCACGCCTTCGCCCTCGTCGGCGCGCCGTTCGGCGACGACGGTGCCGTCCGCGGCGGCGATCAGGGCGGCCCCTTCGAAATGGCCCCGGTAGCGCACGGGTAGCCACGGCATCGCGCACTCCAGCGCCCCGGCATGGGCGGCGTGCACCACCGGTGCGCCGACGTATTGGGCGAATGACGCCGCGGCCTGCCGGGCGGTGCCGGCGTTGTTGCGTTCGAGGCGGTCGAACAAGGCGTGCGGTCGCCAGCGCGGTATCGACCACCAGCCCGAGCCCGTCATGACCAGATCCACCCGGCCGCGCAGCCGCCGCACGGTCTGAGTGCGCATCAGCTCCCAGCACACCGCGGCGCCGACCGTGTGCTCACCCGCGGTGAGCACGCCGTCGTCGGCGCCACCGGTGTAGAAACTGTTCTCCCACATCGTGGGCAGATCCTTGTCATGTCGCCCCACCACACCGCCGGGCCCATGCGGCTCCGGCTTCGGCGCTCCTTCGGGACCGGCGAGCAGGTAGGCGTTGCGGACGTGGCCGTCGGGGTCGCGGCACAGAAAGGACCCGCCGACCAACGCCCGGTGCCGGCCGGCCAGCGTGGTGAGCAGCTCGGTGGCCGGGCCGTCGGGTGGCAACGCGGCGGTGGCCAGCGACGGCTCGAACCCGATGCCGGTGGTGAAGAACTCCGGCAGCGCGATGATCGTGGCGCCCGCCCGGCCCGCCTCGTCGGCCAGCCGTTCACAGGCCGCGAGGTTGGCGGAGACGTCGCCGAGCACCGCCTCCAACTGGACGGCCGCTGCCAGCACCATGGGGAAGAACATAGTCGGCTCGCATCGTCGCCGTCATCGTCTGGGCCCGGGTTCCCGCACCGATCGATCTGCGGTGGGATACGGTCTACGGCGTGAGCGTGATGTCATTCCTCGGCTACTTCGTCGGCATACCGGCCATACTGGTCGCGCTGCTGTCAGCGCGGATCTGGTCGCGTAAGGGGCCGCGTGCGGCCACCTACCGGATGGCCGACAACTGGACGCATCCGCCGATCCTGTGGGCGGCGACCGATGAGGTCGTCGGCGCCGGGCACGGTCACGGCAAGTCCGAGTTCAGCGTGGGGGGTGGAGCCAGTGGCAACTGGTGAGGTCACGACGATCGATCCGGCCGACCTGCCGTACGGGTCGGTGGTCACCTACAGCGGACGGGTATCCGGGGTCACCGAGCCCGGGGAGCTGTCGCTGCACTATCCGTTCCCGACCAAACAGCTGGTGGCGCTCGATGACGAGCTGACCTACGGGTCGCGGGCGTCCAAGGCCCGGTTTGCCGTCTACATCGGCGACCTCGGTGACGACACCGCCGAGCGGGCCCGCGAGATCCTGGCCAAGGTCCCCACCCCCAACGATGCGGTGCTGGTGGCGGTCTCGCCGGACCAGCGGGCCATCGAGGTGGTCTACGGCGCCGGCGTGGGTGCCCGCATCGCCCCGGCGGCGGCCCCGCAGGGCGTTGCCGCCGCAGCCGCGGCGTTCAGCGACGGCGACCTGATCGATGGACTGATCAGCGCGGTGCGGGTGCTCAGCGCCGGCATCGACCCGGCCTAGCCGGCCGCTTTTCGGTCGCGGGAGGTGCCCCCGGCTCATGCTGCCACCTTCTCGGCTTCCCCCGCGCATCGCCGTTGGCTGGCGAACATCGACCGGCGCCACGTCGCCCCGCAGGCCGTCGCCGACATCGTCCGCCGGCAGGCGATCACCCGCGACAGCTTCCGGGCTCTCGACGCGATGGAGCAGGTCACCGACCCGGAGGGTAAGAGCTTCTTCGTGATCCCGCGGGGCACCGGCGGCACCGAAGCCCGTCGCGCGGCACTGCTGACCTACATCCTCAACGCCGGCACCGGCTACGGACACACCGGTGCCGGCAACGACTTCCCCGAGACGCCCTACGGCGCCGCCGAGGTGCGACGGATCGCCCGGCGGCAGCGCGCGAACCGCTGGAGCTATGACGCCGTGTGGGGCATCTGCGCCACCGGCGGCAGCCTGGTCACCACCCCCAACGGAGTGCTGATGGGGTTGGCGGGCAACCGGTTTCACGCCCAGTTCTCCCGCCGCGGCGGGACCATGTGGGGCGATCTGTTCATGGTGAGCATCAATCGGGTCCCCGACCCGGCCCGGCGGCTGCGCGACATCGTCGAATCCGGCCGGACCCATCCCGGCGGGCCCGAGCTGGACCGGCTGTTGCATCACGAGGAGATCCACGCCCAGCAGTGGGCCGCCCTGGGGCGGCTACAGCTGCCGGCGCGCTATCTCGCCGAAGAGGCCCGCGCGCGGATCATGGGCGGTGCCAACCGATTCGAGACAGACGCCGGGTTGTCCGACGGGGGATACCGGTGAGCCGACCGGACTGCTCGGAGGGCTCGGCCTTCGTGCCCCGAGAAACGGTCCCGGCCCGTTGATCAGGCGGTGTCGAAGGCCCGCGCCCGCAGCGACCGCTCCACACCGGCCCGGCCCTCCAGCACCAGCCGGCGAAGCGCCGGCGGCACCGCGGGGTCGGCCAGGAAGGCGTCGGCGGCATCCAGCCCGGCCTGGCTGACATCCCAGGCCGGATACAGCCCCACCACCACCGTCTGCGCCACCTCACTGGACCGGCGCTCCCACACGCCGGGAATCGCTGCGAAGTAGCGTGCGGTGAACGGCGCCAGCAGTTCGCCCTGACCGGGCTGGACGATGCCGCCGATGATCGCCCGGCCGGTGATGTTGGCCAGCGTGTCGTCCTCGATCACCTGCTGCCAGGCAGCCTGCTTGACTTCCGGTTGCGGCCGGGCCGCCGAAGCCGCCGCGCCCTGGCGTTTGCCCGCCGCGGTGGGGTCACGCCGCACCTCGGCGTCGATCGCGTCGGAGTCGAGCACGCCGCTGCGGGCCAGCGCCACCACGATCCGCCAGCGCAGGTCGGTGTCGACCGTCAGCCCCGCCAGTCCCTGCTCCGCCGGGTCGGCGTCGAGCAGCGCGGACAGCACCGCGGTGTGCCGCTCGGCCAGCACCGAGGTGCACAACGCGTTGACGTAGGCCAGCTGGTGATCCGAGCCGCCGTCGGCTCCGCGGGCCAATTCCAGCAGCCGGTCGGCGAAGGCGGGCCAGCCGTGCTCGGCGGCCCAGCCCGGTTCGGCGTAGAACCCCAGCGCGGTCTGCGCCTGCAGCAGTAGCCGCGAAGCGACCCCGACCTCGGTCTCGGCGTCGATGCCGCGCTGCACCAGGGCCAGGAAGTCTCGGGCGCGCATCTCGGCTTCGCGGGTCATCTCCCAGGCCGCCGACCACACCAGGGTGCGCGGCAACGACTCGGCGATGTCGGCGATCCGTTCCAGTGCCGTCGCCAGCGACTGCGGGTCCAGTCGCAGTGCGCAGTAGGTCAGGTCGTCGTCGTTGACCAGGATCAGCTTGCCGCGCGAAACCCCGACCAAGCCGGGTACCTGTGTGCTGGAGCCCTCGACGTCCAACTCCTCCCGGTGCACCCGCACCAGCCGGTTCGAACCGGCCGGGTCGTCGTCGTAGATGCCGACCGCCAGCCGGTGCACCCGGGTCTCCCCGGCGCCCGGGGCGGCGCCGCTCTGGGCCACCGCGAACCGGGTGAAACGCCCGTCGGCATCGACGTCGAAATCCGCCCGCAGCGTGTTCAGGCCGGTGGTCTTGAGCCACTGGCGCCCCCAGTCCGACAGATCGCGGCCGGATGCCTTCTCCAGCGCCGCCAGCAGATCGTCGAAGGTCGCGTTGTCGAAGGCGTGCGCGGCGAAGTAGTCGCGCAGACCGGCCAGGAAGTGTTCCAGCCCGACGTAGGCCACCAACTGCTTGAGCACCGATGCGCCCTTGGCGTAGGTGATCCCGTCGAAGTTGACCTCGACGGCGGCCAGGTCGGGAATGTCGGCGGCGATCGGATGCGTCGAGGGCAGCTGGTCCTGCCGGTAGGCCCACGACTTCTCGGCGTTGGCGAACGTCGTCCAGGCGCTGGTGTATTCGGTGGCCTCGCTCTGGCAGAGCACCGAGGCGAACGTCGCGAATGACTCGTTGAGCCACAGATCGTCCCACCAGCGCATGGTGACCAGATCGCCGAACCACATGTGCGCCATCTCGTGCAGCACCGTCTCGGCGCGGCGCTCATAGGACGCCCGGGTCACCTTGCTGCGAAAGACGTAGTCCTCCAAGAAGGTTACGGCTCCGGCGTTCTCCATGGCCCCGGCGTTGAACTCCGGCACGAACAGCTGGTCGTATTTGCCGAACGCGTAGGGCGTGCCGAAGTTGCGGTGGTAGAAGCCGAATCCCTGCTTGGTCTCGGTGAACAGCCGCTCGGCGTCCATGTGCGGCGCCAGCGAGGCCCGGCAGAACAGGCCCAGCGGAATCTCGCCGTGCTCGTCGCGGTAGACGTCGGTCCATTTCGCGTACGGGCCGGCGATCAGCGCCACCAGGTACGTGCTCATCTTCGCGGTGGTCGCGAAGGTGTGCACCCCGCCGTCGACACCGGCCGTGGCGCCGTTGGACACCACCTGCCAATGCTGCGGCGCGGTGACGGTGATGTCGAAGGTTGCCTTCAAATCGGGCTGGTCGAAGCAGGCGAACATGCGCTTGGCGTCGGCGGTTTCGAACTGCGAGTACAGATAGACCTCGTCGTCGACCGGGTCGACGAAGCGGTGCAGGCCCTCGCCGGTGTTGGAGTAGTAGCAGTCCGCGTCGATCTCGACGACGTTGTGTTCGGCCAGGCCGGTCAGCGCGATACCGGTCGATTCGTCGTAGCCCGAGACATCGAGTGCGCGGCCGTTGAGGGTGGCGGAGTGCACCGTCTGCGCGGCGATGTCGATGACGGTGTCGGCGCCGGGCAGGGCGTCGAAGGTGACGGTCGTGGTGGAGCGGAAGGTGCGCTCGCCCGGTTGGCCGTTGCCATCGGTCAGGTCGAGGCTGATGCGGTAGTTGTCGACGGTGACCAGCGCGGCGCGTTCGGCGGCCTGGTCGCGGGTGAGGTTAGGAAGTGCCACGCCCGCCAACAGTAGCCGCCGGGCGGGTGAGCGTCAGACCGAGTTTAATGATCGTCATGGAAGTTGCCGGTCTGACGTTCGCCACGCTGGCCGCGGTCTTGCACGTGTACATCTTTGTGCTGGAGTCGTGGCTATGGACATCGCCGCGTGCCCGGGCCGTGTTCGGCACCACGGCCGAAGAGGCCGAGACCACCAAGCTGCTGGCCCTCAACCAGGGTTTCTACAATTTGTTCCTGGCAGTCATGACGGTAGTCGGGATCTGCGCGGTTGCATTGGAACACAACGCTGTTGGACTTGCTTTGATGTTCGCCGGGTTGGGATCGATGCTGGCCGCGGCGTTGGTGCTGCTGGTATCCGCCACCGACAAGGCCCGGGCCGCGGTGGTTCAAGGGATGTTTCCGGCGATCGCAATCGTGTTGCTGGCGCTGAGCTTGTAGCGGGCCGGGGCTTCGCGGACGGGAACATCGAGCCGGCGGGCATAGTTGTGCTCAACGACGTTTCAACCGTTGGCCGAGAGGATCACCCCCATGCCCGTGAAATCCAAAGCCGAGTTCTGGTTCGACCCGCTGTGCCCGTGGTGCTGGATCACCTCACGATGGATCCTGGAGGTCGAGAAGGTTCGCGACATCGACGTCAGCTTCCACGTGATGAGCCTGGCCGTCCTCAACGAGGGGCGCGACGACGTTCCCGAGGAGTACCGCGAGGGCCTGAAGCAGGCGTTGGGGCCGGTGCGGGTGGCGATCGCCGCCGAACAGCAGCGCGGAAACGAGATCCTGCGTCCGCTGTACACCGCGATGGGCACCCGGATCCACAACCAGAACAACAAGGACCTTCCCGACGTGATCGCCGGTGCGCTGGCCGAGGTGGGGCTGCCGGCCGAACTGGCCGAGGCCGCCACCGCCGACACTTACGACGAGGCGCTGCGCAAGAGTCATCACGCCGGGATGGACGCGGTCGGCAAGGATGTCGGCACCCCGACCATTCACGTCAACGGGGTGGCGTTCTTCGGCCCGGTGCTGTCCCGCATTCCGCGGGGCGAACAGGCCGGACAGCTGTGGGACGCCTCGGTGACGTTCGCGTCCTACCCGCACTTCTGGGAGCTCAAGCGCACCCGCAACGAGGCGCCCGAGTTCGACTGACGCCGTCTGCATCGGCGACTGGGAACCACACGACGTGACACGCCGCAACTCCGTCGTGTGGTTCCTCTTCGGCTCGCAGGCCGCGCAGGTGCGGAAACGCGGCGGGCGGGGTCTGACACAATGACCGCCATGCGCGTCTACCTCGGCTGCGACCACGCCGGCTACGAGCTCAAAGAACAGATCATCGAGCACCTGACCAACTCCGGGCACCAGCCGGTGGACTGCGGGGCCTACAGCTACGACGCCGAGGACGACTACCCGGCGTTCTGCATCGCCGCGGCGTCACGCACCGTCGCCGACCCGGACAGCCTCGGAATCGTGATCGGCGGATCCGGCAACGGCGAGCAGATCGCGGCCAACAAGGTGCCCGGGGCGCGGTGTGCGCTGGCGTGGAGCACCGAGACCGCGCAGCTGGCCCGCGAACACAACAACGCGCAGCTGATCGGGATCGGCGGCCGGATGCACTCGGTCGCCGAGGCGATCGCGATCGTCGACGCGTTTCTGAGCACGCCGTGGTCGCAGGCGCAACGCCACCAGCGCCGCATCGACATCCTGGCCGCCTACGAACGCACCCACGAGGCGCCACCGGTACCCGGCGCCCCGGCCTGACCCCCGACAGAAGCGGCGTGACATGCCGGAGGGGCATATCCTGCACCGGCTGGCCCGGTTGCATCAGCGCCGCTTCGCCGGCGCGCCGGTGGCGGTGTCGAGCCCGCAGGGCCGGTTCGAAGCCGGCGCCGCCGTCGTCAACGGGCGGCCGCTGACCCGGGCCGAGGCCTGGGGCAAGCACCTGTTCCACCACTACGCCGGCGGGGCGATCGTCCGCGTACACCTGGGCATCTACGGCCACTTCACCGAGTTCCAGCTGTCCGATGGCGGCGTGCCCGAACCGGTCGGCCAGGTGCGGATGCGCATGATCGGCTTGAAAAGCGGTTCGGCATACGGCACCGACCTGCGCGGCCCGGCGGCCTGCGAGGTCATCGACGAGGCGCAGGTCGCCGACGTGATCGCGCGACTCGGCCCGGACCCACTGCGCAGCGACGCCGACCCGGCGCTGGCCTACAAGCGAATCAGCAAGTCCCGCAGGGCAATCGCTGCTCTCCTGATGGATCAGGCGGTGCTCGCCGGCGTCGGCAACGTCTACCGCAGCGAGGTGCTGTTCCGGCATCGCATCGACCCCTACCGGCCCGGTGCCGGCGTCGACGAAGCGGACTTCGCCGCGATCTGGGCCGACCTGGTGGCGCTGATGAAGGTCGGATTGTGCCGCGGCAACATCGTCGTGGTCCGCCCCGAGGACGACCACGGCGCCCCGGCATACGCGCCCGGTAAACCGCGCACCTACGTCTACCGCCGCGCCGGCGACCCGTGCCGGCTGTGCGGAACCACGGTGCGCACCGCCGAACTGGAGGGGCGCAACGTGTTCTGGTGCCCCGGCTGCCAGCGGTAGCGGCGTCAGGAACGGACCGGCACGCCGAGTGCCCGGTAGATCTCGTTGGACAGCACCACGCTGCGCGGGTCGGCGTTGGCCTGGGTGTGGTCGAACCGGTTCATCACGTAGCCGTAGCCGATCCGGTGCTCCAGGTCGACGAACGCGAAGGACCCGCCGAGGCCGCCGTGGCCGAAGATCCGCCGGTTGGGCCCGTTGACGCCTTGGGCGTTGAGCATGTAGCCCAGTCCCCAGCCGTGCTCGGCGACCCGGGGACCGAGCACCAGGTCGGTCTCGGTGCCGCCCTGCAGCACCCGCAGCCGGTCCATGGCCGGGCGGCTGAGCAGCTTCTCCTGCGCCAGCGCGTTGTAGAACGTGGCCATCCCCAGCGCCGACACCTGGGCGTTGGTGCCGGGAAACTCCAGCTGGCGCCAGAGCGTCAGGTCGTTGGTGGCGATCTCGTCGTCGGGGGCGAAACCCATCGCCACCGCCAGCCCCGCCTTGGGGTGATCCAACCTGGTCGGGCGCTTCGGGGCACCGGCTGAGGCCAGCATCTCGCGGATCGTCGGCTTGCCCACCGGGTCGGCGCAGCGGTAGGGCTGCTGATCGGCCGGCACCCCGATGTGCACCTCCGCGCCGAGTGGACCGGCGACCTCGCTACGCAGGAACTGGCCGGTGGTCAGACCGGTCACCCGGCGGATGACTTCGCCGACGATGAAGCCGTAGGTCGTCATGTGGTAGCCCTGCGCGGTGCCCGGCTGCCACCACGGTTCGGCGGCGGCCAACCGCTCGCAGACCAGATCCCAGTCGGTGACGTCGCGCCAGTGCATCGGCTCGCGCGGACCGATCGCCCCGGAGCGGTGCGCGAGCACCATCGCCAGCGAGATGTCCCGTTTGCCGGCCCGGCCGAATTCCGGCCAGTAGCGGGCCACCGGGGCGCGCAGGTCGAGTTCGCCGGCCTCCACGAGCCGGTGGACACAGGTGCTGGTCAGGCCCTTGGTGCCGGACAGCACGGTGCTCAGGGTGTCTTCCCGCCAGGGCCGGGTGCCCTCGACGTCGGCCGTGCCGGCCCACAGATTGACGACGAGTTCACCGTCCACGTACGCCGCGACGGCCGCGCCGAGTTCGTCGCGCAGCGTGAAGTTGCGCTCGAACTCATACCGCACCCGCTCGAAGCGCGGCGAGCACGACCCATGAATTCGGACGTGCCGCGTGCCGCCCATTGGCGTGCCTTCCTGCCAGGGAAAATCCCCGTTTTCGAGCGGGCGACGGGAATCGAACCCGCGTAGCTAGTTTGGAAGACTAGGGCTCTACCATTGAGCTACGCCCGCAATATCCAGGCCAGACTGTACCGGCGTGGTCGACCTCAAATCCAATTGGCACTCCCATTGTGGATGTGCGGTGCGGGCGGCTGTGTTGCCGCAGTCGTCGGGCCGTAGGATCGCCTGGTCAGTGCGGGGTGTAGCGCAGCTTGGTAGCGCATCCGCTTTGGGAGCGGAAGGCCGCAGGTTCAAATCCTGTCACCCCGACCAGCAGCGCGCGCCGCACCGGCACGACCGACCGTCAACGATATCGAGGAGTACACCCGTGAAGAGCACCGTCGAGCAGCTGACCCCGACCCGGGTTCGCATCAACGTGGAGGTGCCGTTCACCGAGCTGCAGCCGGACTTCGAGCGGACGTACAAGCAGCTGGCCCAGCAGGTGCGGTTGCCGGGCTTCCGGCCGGGTAAGGCGCCGGCCAAGCTCATCGAGGCCCGCTTCGGCCGTGCCGCGGTGTTGCAGCAGGTGGTCAACGAGGCGCTGCCCAGTCGCTACAGCGAGGCGGTGACCAGCTCGGACCTCAAACCGCTCGGTCAGCCCGACATCGAGGTCACCAAGCTCGACGACGGCGAGCACATCGCCTTCACCGCCGAGGTCGACGTGCGGCCCGAGATCACGCTGCCCGAGCTGGAGCAGCTCAAGATCAGCGTGGACCCCATCGAGGTCGGTGACGACGAGGTGGACGCCGAGCTGGACGCACTGCGCGCCCGGTTCGGCACGCTGACCGGTGTCGACCGGCCGGCCGCCGACGGCGACTTCGTCTCGATCGACCTGAGTGCGACGGTCGACGGCGAGGAGGTCCCCGGTGCCGCCACCGAGGGGTTGTCGCACGAGGTCGGGTCGGGTCAGCTCATCGACGGGCTCGACGAGGCGATCGTCGGGCTGACGGCAGGCGAGAGCAAGGTCTTCACCACCACGCTGGCCGCCGGTCCGCAGGCCGGCAAGGACGCCGAGGTCACCGTGACGGTTCAGTCGGTCAAGGAACGCGAGTTGCCGGACGCCGACGACGAATTCGCGCAACTGGCCAGTGAATTCGACACCATCGGCGAGCTGCGTGAGAACCTCACCGAGCAGGTGGGCAAGACCAAGCGCATCCAGCAGGCCGAGAAGGTCCGCGAGGCGACGCTGGAGTCCCTGCTCGATCAGGTCGAGATGCCGCTGCCCGAGGCCGTGGTGCAGGCGCACGTCGACAATGCGCTGCACAACGCCCTGCACGGTGTGGACCACGACGAGAACAAGTTCGCCGAGGCGCTGGCCGACCAGGGGTCCTCGCGCGCCGAGTTCGACGCCGAGACCCGCAGTGAGGCCGAGAAGTCGGTCAAGACGCAACTGCTGCTCGACGCTCTCGGCGACAAACTGGAGATCCAGGTCGGACAGAACGACCTCACCCAGCATCTGGTGCTGATGTCGAGGCAGTACGGGGTGGCACCGCAGCAGCTGATGCAGTTCCTGCAGCAGAACAACCAGCTGCCCGCGGTCTTCGCCGACGTGCGCCGGGGCAAGGCGCTGGCGGCGGCGGTGCGTGCCGCCGCGGTCAGCGACACCGACGGCAACGAGATCGACACCGCCGAGTTCTTCGGTGGTGCGGAAGAGGCGGCCGGTGACGGGACCGAGGGGGCCGACGGGGCCGCCGACGAAGTGGTCGAGGCCGAGGCGGCAGCCGACGAGTGACGCTGTAAGCGAACGAAGCCGGTTCGGACCGCCCGCCGCGGCGCCGGTTGGTTAGGGTCGGTGGATATGAATCTCGAGAAAGCAGGTATCCAACTGTGAGCCAGCCAGGTCTGAATCTCGTCGACTCCGTATACGAGCGGCTACTGCGAGAACGCATCATCTTCCTGGGGTCACAGGTCGACGACGACATCGCCAACCGGCTGTGCGCCCAGATCCTGCTGCTGGCCGCCGAGGATCCGACGAAGGACATCTCGCTTTACATCAACTCCCCGGGCGGATCCATCAGCGCCGGGATGGCCATCTACGACACCATGGTGCTGGCGCCCTGCGACGTCGCCACCTACGCCATGGGCATGGCCGCCTCGATGGGCGAGTTCCTGCTCGCCGCGGGCACCAAGGGCAAGCGTTACGCGCTGCCGCACGCCCGGATCCTGATGCACCAGCCGCTGGGCGGGGTGACCGGCAGCGCCGCCGACATCGCGATCCAGGCCGAGCAGTTCGCCGTCATCAAGAAAGAGATGTTCCGGCTCAACGCCGAGTTCACCGGTCAGCCGATCGAGCGCATCGAGGCCGACTCCGACCGCGACCGCTGGTTCACCGCCCAGGAAGCCCTCGAGTACGGCTTCGTCGACCACATCATCACCCGTGCCCACACCAACGGAGCCGCATCATGAACCCCGAAACGCTGCGCGCAATCGCACCGCAGGCGCGCTACATCCTGCCGTCGTTCGTCGAGCACTCCAGCTGGGGCGTCAAGGAGTCCAACCCCTACAACAAGCTGTTCGAGGAGCGGATCATCTTCCTCGGCGTGCAGGTCGACGACGCTTCGGCCAACGACATCATGGCCCAGTTGCTGGTGCTGGAGTCGCTGGACCCCGATCGCGACATCACCATGTACATCAACTCGCCGGGCGGCTCGTTCACCTCGCTGATGGCGATCTACGACACCATGCAGTACGTGCGGGCCGACATCCAGACGGTGTGCCTGGGCCAGGCCGCCTCGGCCGCCGCGGTGCTGCTGGCGGCGGGTACGCCCGGCAAGCGGATGGCGCTGCCCAACGCCCGGGTGCTGATCCACCAGCCGTCGCTGTCCGGGGTGATCCAGGGTCAGTTCTCCGACCTGGAGATCCAGGCCGCCGAGATCGAGCGGATGCGGACCCTGA
>CAYNJD010000044.1:0-15371 GCA_964397355.1 uncultured Mycobacterium sp.
ATGCTCAGCCCGACCACCGCCACGTCCTCCTGCAGCGCGGTGGCGACGATGTCCTCGACGCGTTGCCGGATGCCGGTGTAGATGACCTCGAAGCCGGCGTCGCGCAGCGTCCGCGCGACGATCTTGGCGCCGCGGTCGTGACCGTCCAGGCCGGGTTTGGCGACCAGCACCCGGGTCGGGCCGGACGCCGAAGCAGTCGGGGAATCCGTTGAAGCCGAAGTAGAGATCATCAGTACACCACCGGTTGCTGGAACTCGCCCCAGACCGACTTGAGCGCCGAAACCATCTCGCCCACCGTGCAGTAGGCGTTGGCGCAGTCGATCAGGGAATGCATCAGGTTGTCGTCGCCTTCGGCGGCGCGCGACAGCGCGGCCAGCTTGGCCGCGACGTCACCGGCGTCGCGCTCGGCCTTGACCCGGGCCAGTCGTTTGAGCTGGACGTCGCGGCCCTCGGCGTCGAGCTCGTAGGTCGCGCTCTCCGGCGGCGGCTCGTCGGACGTGAACTTGTTGACGCCGACGACGGGCCGCTGGCCCGATTCGATCTCGTGGTGGATCTTGAACGCCTCGTCGGCGATCAGCCCCTGCAGATAGCCGTCCTCGATGGCGCGCACCATGCCGCCGTGGCGCTCCAGTTCGTCCATGATCTCGATGATGCGTTCCTCGGTGGCGTCGGTGAGCGCCTCGACGAAGTACGAGCCGCCGAGCGGATCGGCCACCCGGGTCACCCCGGTTTCGTAGGCGAGGATCTGCTGCGTGCGCAGCGCCAGCGTCGCGGACTCCTCGCTGGGCAGCGCGAACGGCTCGTCCCAGGCGGCGGTGAACATCGACTGCACCCCGCCCAGCACCGCGGCCATCGATTCGTAGGCCACCCGCACCAGGTTGTTCTGGGCTTGCGGCGCGAACAGCGACGCCCCGCCCGCGACACAGCCGAACCGGAACATCGACGCCTTGTCGCTGCCGGCGCCGTAGCGCTCCCGCACGATGGTGGCCCAGCGGCGCCGTCCCGCCCGGTACTTGGCGATCTCCTCGAAGAAGTCGCCGTGGGTGTAGAAGAAGAACGACACCTGCGGGGCGAACTGGTCGATGGTCATCCGGCCGCGCTCCACCACGGTGTCGCAGTAGGTGACGCCGTCGGCCAGCGTGAACGCCATCTCCTGCACCGCGTTGGCGCCGGCGTCACGAAAGTGCGCGCCGGCCACCGAGATCGCGTTGAACCGGGGCACCTCGGCGGCGCAGAACTCGATGGTGTCGGCGATCAGGCGCAGCGACGGCTCCGGCGGCCAGATCCAGGTTCCGCGGGAGGCGTACTCCTTGAGGATGTCGTTCTGGATCGTGCCGGTGAGCTTGGCCCGCGGCACACCCTTGCGCTCGGCGGCGGCAACGTAGAACGCCAGCAGGATCGCGGCGGTCCCGTTGATGGTGAAGCTGGTGCTGATCTTGTCCAGCGGGATCGAGTCGAACAGGATCTCGGCGTCGGCCAGCGTGTCGACCGCCACCCCGACCCGGCCGACCTCTTCGCCGACCTCGGGGTCGTCGGAGTCGTAGCCGCACTGGGTGGGCAGGTCCAGCGCCACCGACAGCCCGGTGCCGCCCTGCTCCAGCAGGTAGCGGTACCGGCGGTTGGACTCCTCGGCGGTGCCGAAGCCGGAGTACTGCCGGAACGTCCACAGCCGGCCGCGGTAGCCGGATTCGAAGTTGCCCCGCGTGAACGGGTAGGTGCCCGGCGCAGCCGGTTCGGCGTGCCGGTCTTCCGGCCCGTACACCGGTTTCAGCGGTATACCCGAGGACGTCTGCACTGGGTCGTTCATCGATGAATACCGTACTTGCAAAAAATGAGAATGCCAATACCACCTACGTCACCTGGCCGGATACGCCCCGGCCGGGCGGCTATCCGGCCAGGTTGAAATTGCCGCTGGCCCCGTAGACCGACAGCGAGACCAGCAACGTCACCGAGACCACCACCACCAGCGAGGTCCGCACCGCATTGCCCACCGCCACCCCGACGCCGGCGGGACCGCCCGCGGCGAAATAACCGAAATAGGTGTGGATCAGCAGAATGGTCACCGCCATCAGGAACGCCTGCAGGAACGACCACAGCAGGTCGATGGGGTTCAGGAAGGTCCGGAAGTAGTGGTCGTACAGGCCCGCCGACTGCCCGAACAGAAAGACCGTGGTGAACCGACTGGCGATGAACGACAGGATCACCGCGATCGAGTACAGCGGGGTGATCGCGACCAGCCCGGCGACGATGCGGGTGCTGACCAGATACGCGATCGGGCGGATCGCCATCGACTCCAGCGCGTCGATCTCCTCGTTGATGCGCATGGCGCCCAGCTGCGCGGTCACCCCGGCGCCGAAGGTGGCGGCCAGCCCGATACCGGCGACCACCGGGGCCGAGATCCGGACGTTGATGAACGCTGCCAGGAACCCGGTCAGCGCCTCGATACCGATGTTGCCCAGTGAGCTGTACCCCTGCACCGCCAGGGTGCCGCCGGCGGCCAGCGTCAAGAACCCGACGATCACCACGGTGCCGCCGATCATCGCCAGCGTGCCGGTGCCCATGCTGATCTCGGCGATCAGCCGGATGACCTCACGGCGGTAATGGGTGAACGCGAACGGCGCGGTGGCCAGTGCCCTGCCGTAGAACAGCGTGTGGTCGCCGATGCGCCCCAGCGCCGCGATCGGCCGCCGGATCTGCCGGGACGCACCCGGATAGACCGCCTGCAGAGCTCGAAGCGCCACGGCTCAGCGCGCCGTCATCTTGATGCCGATCGCGGTCACGACCACGTTGACGACGAACAGCGACATGAAGGCGTAGACCACGGTCTCGTTCACGGCGTTGCCGACGGCCTTGGCGCCGCCACCGGAGATGGTCAGGCCGCGATAGCAGGCGACCATGCCGGCGATCAGCCCGAACAGGGCGGCTTTGACGCAGGAGATGACCAGCTCGGGCACGCCGGTCAGCAGCGTGATGCCCGCCGCGAACGCGCCGGGGTTGACGTCTTGCACGAACACCGAGAACACGTAGCCGCCGAGGATCCCGATGATCACCACCAGGCTGTTCAGCAGCAACGCCACCAGCCCGGCGGCCAGCATGCGCGGGGTGACCAGCCGCTGCACCGGGTTGATGCCCAGGACCTCCATTGCGTCGATCTCTTCGCGGATGGTGCGGGAACCCAGGTCGGCGCACATCGCGGTGGCACCGGCGCCGGCGACGATCAGCACCGTGACCATCGGCCCGACCTGGGTGACCGCGCCGAACGCCGCGCCGGCACCGGACAGGTCGGCGGCGCCGAGCTCACGCAGCAGAATGTTGAGGATGAAGCTGACCAGGACCGTGAAGGGAATGGCCACCAGCAGGGTGGGCGCCAGCGACACCCGGGCGACGAACCAGGACTGCTCCAGGAACTCCCGGGCCTGAAACGGGCGCCGGAACAAGAACTTCACGGCGTCCACGGACATCGCGAAAAGCCCGCCGACCGCCTGCATCGGCTCCGACAATCGTCCGAGCGCCTGTTGCGGGGACCACGGAACCAGGTCCTTCATCCCCATAGGCGACAGACTCCTCAGCATGGTCCCGACACGTGCGTGTGGATCTTATCGGATTCGTGGTTTCTGCGATAGATGCTTCTGTTTCTGATGCACACCCATTCTCATTTAGAGCATATGGGTCATCTATAGTCGTCCGTCGATCCGCAGATCGGGGTGCACCCACGCCGGTGACCTGCGCTCTTTGAACGCGCGGAAGCCCTCGACGGCCTCCGGCGCGCCCAGACTGGTGCTCATCCCGATGCGGTCGAACAGGCCCAGGTAGGCGTCCAGGCTGGACTTGACCACCGCCCGCGCGTCCGGCGCCGTCCGGCAGCACTGCGCCAGCACGTCGCGCCCGGCGTCGAGCAGCTCGTCATGCGGGACCACCCGTGCCACCATGCCCCACTCCAGCGCTTCGCGTGCCCCGAACGTGCGACCGGTGAACATCAGGTCGCGAGTCCGCACCGGCCCGACCACCCGCGCCAGCATCTGGCTGTAGTAGGTGTCGGCGATGCCGCGGAACAGCTCCGGCACCCGGAACGTCGCCCGGTCGCTCACCACGGCGACGTCGCTGCACAGCGCGATCTGCAGCCCGCCGCCCTGACAGAGCCCGTTGACGGCCGAGACCACCGGTTTGACCGAGCTGCGCAGCGCATCGAACGGGGTGACGTCCATGCCCAGCGCGGACCCGAACGTGATCCAGTCGTCGGCCCCGCCGCCGCCCATGTCCCCGCCCGGCGCGAACACGTCGCCGGTGCCGGTGATCAACAGCCCGGCCAGCTCCGGATCCTCGTTGACCCGGCCCACCGCGTAGCGGATCCCGAAGTACATCGCCGGGGTCATCGCGTTACGGGCCTCGGGCCGGTCCAGGGTGCACACCGCGATCGGCCCCTCGCGCCGAAACGACAGGTACGGGGTTCCGAGCCAGTCGCCCTCGGGTGGCCGCGGCGTGGATTCGGCACCCATCAGTGAAGACCTCCTCTGCTGTGCGGCGCGCTTGCGGCACGCGGCCGCGATCATCGGGTCAGCTGCCGCACCAGCTCGAGTGTGTCCAGCTCGCGGATCGCCTGACAGGCGCGCTGCAGCATGGTGACGAACATGTCGTCGCCGCGTTCGGTTCCGGTCGAGAACACCAGGCCGAACGCACAGATCAGCGGCGCCTGCAGCACCCCGAAACGGTAGTCCTGCCAACAGGTTTCCCAGTCGTAACCGGTCACGCCGTGGCCCAGCAGCGCGGTGTGGTACGCCGTCACCAGATCGGCTTCGATGGCCGAGCGCAGTTCGGGCGCCAGGCTGGTGGCGGTGAAGTAGGCCAGGTCGCGGGCGGGCAGCCCGACGCCGAGGGTCTGCCAGTCCACGACCCAGATCTGCTCGCCGTCGGGACTGAACAGCATGTTGTCGAGCCGATAGTCGCCGTGGATCAGCCCGAACCGGCCCAGCGGCGCCGAGACCCACGGTGTGATCAGCCCCAGCGCGGCGGTCAGCGTCTCACAGTCGGCGTCACCGAGCACGGCGCCCAGGCGCTCGACGGTGGTTGCCGCGCACATTGCGGCGATGTCGCCCATCCCCTTGGCGCCGGCCTCGTCGAGTTGGGTCATCGCCAGGCCGGGGAACGTCAGCCACCGCTCGTCGCACCAGGTGGGCGCGTGCAGCCCGGCCAGCGCTGTCACCGCCAGCCGTGCCTGCCGCTCGTCGCAGCCGGCGATCTGGTCGCCTTGGACGGCGGGCGACCGGTCGGCGAGTAGCAAGGCGTACTCGGTTGCGTCAGCATTGATTTCGCAGTGGAAGCATTGCGGTATCGGGATGGCGACCCGATCGGCGACGTCGGCGTAGAACGCGCACTCACTGCGGTAGCCGAGCACGACACGGTCACGCACGGCGTCGTCGCCGGCGGGGAGTTTGATAACGAAACTGCCGGGCAGCCCGGCCGGGTTGTCGGCGTAGCCGGCCGAGACCCGGTAGGTGGCGCCGGTCTGTCCGGTGCCGACCGGCACCACGTCGACCGAGGCGACGTCGACCGGTTTCCCCGGGGCGCTGAGCACTTCGGAGAGCCAGCGGCTCGTCACCTCGTGCGGGTAGCGCGGTATCCGACTTTTCACCGGGCACGCTCCGGCGCAACGGAACTCATACCGCGGCCCGGTATCGGGCGGCCACTTCGGTCATGCCGGGTGACGCTACAGTAAGAATTTCAGTATGGTCAACGAATGGGGACTCCGCAGATGACGAACGCCCAGGGCTGGCAGCAGACGCTGGAGGATCTGGACCGGCGGCGCCGGCACACCCAGGCCATGGGCGGCGCTGAGCGGGTGGCCAAGCACCGCGGCAAGGGCAAGCTCGACGCGCGTGCCCGCATCGACCATCTGCTCGACGCGGGCACGTTCCGTGAACTGGGCACCATGGTCGGCGCCGAGATCGCCGCCGACGGAATCGTGGTCGGCTCCGGTGAGATCAACGGTTCCCCGGTGATGGTCGGGGCCGAGGACTTCACCACGCTGGCCGGCAGTATCGGGCCCGGCGGCAACGCCAAGCGCTACCGGATCGCCGAGTTGGCGCTGCGCGACAAGATCCCGCTGGTGATGCTGCTGGAGGGCGCCGGATTCCGGCCCACCGGCGAGCATTACGGCCGCACCCCCACCGACCTGCTGGCCCAGGCGCAGTGCTCGGGCAAGGTGCCTACGGTCGCCGCAGTGCTGGGCCCCTCGGCAGGGCACGGCGCCCTGGTCGCGCCGGTCTGCGACTTCCGGATCATGAGCCGCCACGGCGCGATCTTCACCGCCGGGCCGCCAGTGGTCAAAGAGTCCACCGGCGAGGACATCACCAAAGAGGACCTGGGCGGCCCGGAGGTGGCGTTGCCCAGCGGTGTCATCCACAACCTGGCCGACGACGACGCGGCCGTGCTCGACGACATCCGCCGGTATCTGTCCTACTTCCCCTCCAGCGCCTGGTCGTACCCCTCGGCGCTGGCGCCGGGCGAGACCGCCGGGGCCCGGGCGACTCCCGAGCTGCTCGACATCGTCTCGCGCGACAACCGCCGCGTCTACGACATGCGCTCGGTGCTCGACGTCGTCTTCGATGCGCCAGACTGGTTCGAGGTGCAGCCGCGGTTCGGGCCGGCGATCATCTGCGCGCTGGCCCATCTGGGCGGGCATCCGGTCGCGGTGGTGGCCAACCAGCCGCAGGTGCTGGCGGGTTCGATCGACGCCGACGCCGCCGACAAGGCCGCGCACTTCATCACGGTGGCCGATTCGTTCCACCTGCCGATCGTGTTCCTCGCCGACAATCCCGGCATGCTGCCCGGCAGCCGCTCAGAGCGCAGCGGGGTGCTGCGGGCCGGTGCCCGGATGTTCGCCGCCCAGACCGCGGCCACCACGCTCAAATTGCATCTGACGCTGCGCAAGGCCTACGGCTTCGGTTCCATGGTGATGTCGCTGCTCGGATTCGACGCCCAGGTGGCGACGTTCGCCTATCCGGGGGCGACGATGGGCGCCATGAGCGCGGCCGCGCTCAGCGCCGCCTCGCATGCCGCCGAGGATCTGGCCGCCAAGCTGCGCGACACCGAACTGCAGGCGTCCTACCACTCGGCCAAACAACTCGGGTTCGACGAACTCATCGACCCGCGCGAGACGCGTGATGCGCTGCTGAGCGCGCTGCGGCGCGGGCTGCGCAGCCGGCAGGCAGCCGCCGAACCGGTGGCCCGAACCGTCATCATGGCCTGATGGGCACCCTGCGCGACGCGATCCTGGGCGGCTGGGAACTGTCGTCGTTCGACTCGCGGGACGCCGACACCGGCGCGGTAGCCCATCCGCTGGGGGCCTCACCGCGCGGGCTGATCCTCTACACCGCCGACGGCTACATGTCGGCGCAGCTGACCGATGACTCGCAGACCTACATCGCCTACGGCGGCCGGTTCCGTGTCGACGAGGACAGCGCGACAGTGCATCACGAGGTGAGTGTCTCGATGCTGCCGGAGCTGCTGGCCGCCCCGCAGTTGCGGCAGGCCCGTGTCGACGGCGATCGGCTAACGCTGTCGGCCACCACCACCAATGACGGTGTGACGAGCCACAACACGCTGGTCTGGGTCAGACGTCGATGATGACCTTGCCGACCGCTTTGCGGTCGGCCACGTAGCGCAGTGCCGCCGCGGTGTCGGCCAGCGGGAAACGTGCGCCGATATAAGGCGAGACGCGGCCGCTGGCGAACAGTTGCGCAAGCTCGGCGAGATCACGCTCATTGTCTTTCGGGTGGTCGTCGGCGAAGGTACGGATCTCCATGCCCTGCACGGTGATGCCCTTGAGCATCACCAGGTTGAGCGGGATCGACGGGATCGATCCGGCCGCGTAACCGAGCGTGATGAACCGGCCGCCGCGGGCCAGGCTGCGCAGCGCCGGCTCGGCGTAGGGACCGCCGACCGGATCCAGTACGGCCTGCGCGCCGTTCTCGGTGATCTCGCGGATCCGCGCTTTGAGGTCTTCGCGGTCGTAGTCGACGACGGCTTCGGCGCCGCGCTGCGTGCACACCTGCAGTTTCTCCGGATTGGAGGCGGCGGCCAGCACCCGTGCGCCGAGCGCAACACCGAGGTCGACGGCGGCCAGGCCCACCCCGCCGGCGGCGCCGAGCACCACCACCCAATCACCTTGTGCCACTTGGGCGACCGAGCGCAGCGCGTGGTAGGCGGTGCGGTAGGTGACACCGAATCCGGCCGCGGCGGCGTAGTCGACGCCGTCGGGGATCGCGGTCACCGCCGCGGCGGGCACCAGCGCCTGCTCGGCGAACCCTCCAACGAAGGACGTACCGACCACCCGGTCGCCGGGAGCGAACGGCGCCCCCTCGCCGACGGCGATCACATCGCCGGCCAGTTCGCTGCCGGGTGTGAACGGCGGCGGGATCTTCAGCTGGTACTTGCCGTCGATCAGCAGCACGTCGGGGAAGTTCACCGCCGCGGCCCGCACCCGGACCACCAGCGTGCCGGGTCCGGGCTTCGGGTCCGGAAGTTCCTGCAGCACCAGGTCTTCCGGCGGTCCGTACTGTTGGCAGACGATCGCGCGCATCAGGCTCCTAATCCCCGTAGGCAGAACGACACCAGGTGATCGACATCGGCTCGTTTCGGCTGGGCGGAACCGCCCAGATAGCGGCGCATGGTGGCCAGCGTGCAGGTGAAGACCGCGTCGGCGTCCCGGCGCGGGTCCGGTCCCCCGAGTGCGGCCACCGGTTCGGTGAGCAGCTCACGCAGCGGCGCCAGGATCTCGTCATCGGAGACCCCGGTGCCCGTCAGCTGCGTACTGGCCGCGCGGCTCAGGCTCAACAGGTGGGGATCGGACACCTGCGCCACCGTACCGCGTATCCAGCGAACCACTTTCGCCGCCGGCTCGCCTTCCTTGGCCAGCTGGTGCTGCAGGTAGGAGACGACGATCGCGACGCCGCGTTCCATCACGGCCTGGAACAGTTCGTCCTTGCCGGCGAAGTAGCGGTAGAACGCCTTGTTCGACGATCCGGCTTCGGCGACGATGTCGGACACCCTCGGCTCGTCGGGCGCGACGCGTGCCAGCACCGTCACCGCGGCGGCCAGGATGCGTTCCACTTCGGCGGTGGCCTGCTGCTGGCGCAGATCCAGTGCCCGGTGGACGGCGGCGTCGACTCTGGTCATCGGGATGTAGCGGGCACGGCGGGTATCCGTTCCACCAAGTCGCCGTACTTGGCGCGGGCGGCTTCGATGCGGTTGTCCAGGAATTCGCTGGGCCACTCCGGGTCTTCGGCCTCGTAGCCTTTGAGCAGCAGCTTCGCCAGGTTCACCTTGTGCGCCTCGGTGGGACCGTCGGCCAGGCCCAGCGCCACCCCGCCCAACAGCACGTTCGTCAGCGGCAGCTGCTCGGTCAGGCCCATCGCGCCGTGGACCTGGATGGCGCGCATCCCGATCGACTTGAGCACCTGTGACGCCAGGATCTTGCAGACGCCGATCTCGGCGCGGGCGGCGTGTTCGCCGGCGGTGTCGATCAGCCAGGCGGCGTGCAGCACCGTCAGCCGGAACGGGATCAGCTCGGCGTACGAGTCGGCGATGAACGCTTGCACCAGTTGTTTGTCGGCCAGTGAACTGCCTTGGGTGAACCGGCTTTTGGCCCGCCTGGCCATCATGTCGATGGCGCGCTGCGCGACCCCGATCGAGCGCATGGCGTGGTGCAGTCGCCCACCGGAGAGCCGATTCTGCAGGATGAGGAAGCCCTGCCCGGGCTCGCCGAGGATCGCGTCGGCCGGCACCCGCACATCGTCGTAGCGCACCAGCGAATGCCCGGCCTCGTGGGGGTGGGAACCCACCAGGTGGTGGGTGGCCTCGATGACCAGCCCCGGGGTGTCGGCCGGGATCAGGAACGTCGAGGCGCCCCGGTGCACCGGCACGTCCGGGTCGGTGATAGCCACCACGATGAAGAACGAGGCCACCGAGGCATTGGAGGAGAAGTACTTCCGTCCGGTGATCACCCAGTCGTCACCGTCGCGGACGGCGCGGGTGGTGAACACCCGCGGGTCGGCGCCGCCCTGCGGTTCGGTCATCGAGAAGCAGGAGAAGATCTCCCCGGACAGCAACCCGGCCAGGTACTTGTCCTTTTGGTCGGCGGTGCCGAACCGGGCCAGAATCTCCGCGTTGCCGGTATCGGGGGCCTGGGTCCCGAACACGATCGGCGCCCAGCCGGACCGGCCCAGGATCTCGTTGATCAGTGTCAGCCTGACCGCCCCGAATCCCTGCCCGCCCAGTTCGGGTCCCAGGTGCGGGGCCCACAGTCCCTGGTCGCGCACCTGGGCTTTGAGCGGGTCGACGATGCGGCGCCGCTCGTCGTCCAGCGGCAGGTACTCGCAGCCGGGGAAGAGCACCTCGAGCGGTTCGACTTCGTCGCGGACGAACTGCCGGATCCAGTCGAGCTTGGCCTCGAACTCCGGTTCGGTGGAGAAATCCCATGCCATTTCGAGCTCCTATCAGGGAATGCCGCCGTCGGCCCGGACGATCGAGCCGGTGGTGAAACTGGATGCGTCGGACATCAAAAACAGTGCGGCGCCGATGATCTCGGGGGGCGCCCCGGCCCGCTGCAGGGCGTGGCCGGCGAACGGGTTGGCGTCGCCGAAATCCCAGGCCTTGGAGATGTCGGTGAGGAACGGCCCGGGCATCAGCGTGTTGACCCGCACCGCCGGCCCGAACGCCTGCGCCAGCGCCTCGGTCATCGCGTTGAGCCCGGCCTTGGACGCGGCATAGGGGATGAACGAGGGGTGCGGGCGCAGCGAGCCGTGGGTGGACACGTTGATGATCGACCCGCGGCCGGCGGCCACCATCCGCTCGCCGATCAGCGCCGACAGCCGGAACGGCCCCTTGAGATTCAGGTTGACCACCGCGTCGAACATCTTCTCGGTGACGTCGGTCTGGTTGTCGTACACCGGCGACATGCCGGCGTTGTTCACCAGCACGTCGACCCGGCCGAACCGCCGATACGCCGCGTCGACCAGGCCGTCGAGCTGGTCCCAACGCCCGACGTGCACCGCATACGGCATGGCGGTGCGGCCGGTTTCAGTCTCGATCTCGTCGGCGGCGGCCTGGCAGGCCTCCAATTTGCGGCTGGCGATCACCACGTCGGCACCGCAATGCGCGGCCGCCAGCGCCATCTCGCGGCCCAGCCCGCGGCTGCCGCCGGTGACCAGCACCACCCGATCGGTCAGGTCGAACAGCCGTTCCGCGTAACCTTTTTCAGCGCCCACGGCCCGACCCCGTCGACGAGCGGGCCAACTCGGCGGCCGTGGCGATCAACTGCGGGATCATCGGCCCCATCGCGGCGGCGATCTTCGGGTCGACCGCATCACCGGTGACCGAGGCGGCGTAGGTCTTCTCCAACACGATGCCCAGCTTCCAGTTGGCCAGCACCAGGTAGTAGTCGATGTTCTCCGTCGACAGTCCGCTGACCTTCTCATAGTGCTCCAGCAGCTCGCTGCGCGTCGGCATACCGGCCAGGTCGGCGTAATAGCCTTGGGTGCGCGGGGTTTCGCCGTCGTAGCCCAGCAGCGCCCAGGCCAGATCCAGCAGCGGGTCGCCGATGGTCGTCATCTCCCAGTCGATGATCGCGACGAGTCGCGCCGGGGCGCCGTGGGCGTACATCACGTTGGCGAACTGGTAGTCGCCGTGCATGATGCCCGGCGTGTAGCGCTCAGGCCGGTTGCGCCGCAGCCAGTCCGACGCGTCGTCGAGGCCCGGTAGCTCGCGCACCCGGTAGCTGTCCAGGAACGCCAGCCAGCGGTCGACCTGGCGTTCGTGGAACCCGTCCGGGCGACCGAACCCGTCGAGGCCGCGGGCACGCCAGTCGACCCGGCCGAGCTTGGCCGCGCCCTCGACCAACTCGAACGCCAAACCGCGGCGGGCGGCCAGGTCCGTGTCGAACGGCGCCGGCCAGGCGTTGCCGGTCGAGTTCCAGCCGTCCACCTCGGCCATCACGTAGAACGGCATGCCGAGCAGGTCGCCGCTGTCGTCGGCGGCGATCAACTCCGCGTGCGGGACATCGGTGCCCGACAGCGCGCGCACCAGCCGGATCTCACGGCGCAGTCCGTCGACGCGGGCGGCGTCGGCCCGCGCACCGGGCATCCGCAGCACCATTGCGGCGTCGGCGCGACGCAGCCGGTAGAGGGTGTTCTGTGAGCCGCCGGCCAGCGGCTCGATTACCGGAAGCTCGCCGTGCCCGGGCGCGTCGTTGGCGTCGAGCCAACGCGCCAGCGCTGTCGGATCGAGCCCGGGTCCCTGCGCACCAGCCATCAATCTGCACCTTTCAATCTCTGTATGGAGAATAGCGTTCTCCGCAGAGCTGGGAAGGCTGTTGCGCGTTTTCGCTGATGAACCCGCCGACGCTGGTGCGGGACCGCCGGGTCTAGGCCGGCAGCACCTCGGAGATCGGGGCGCCGGCGGCGATGTTGGCCCGCATCCCCATCACCTGGGCGGGCCGGCCCGCGCCGACGACACCGGCCAGCACACCGTCACGCTCGTAGTAGGCCAGGAATTTGTGGCCGTCGTCCTCGATCAGGTGCACGGTGTCGGTGGACACCGGCTCGCCCAGGCACTGGATCTTGACGTCGTACTGGTCGCTCCAGAAATACGGCGGCACCGTGACGTCGTGTAGCGACTCCCGGCCCAGCATGTTGGGCACCATCACCCGCACCTGGGTGACGACATTGCTCCAATGCTCCACGCGGACTTCGTGTTCGCCACGGCCCCGCCAGAACGCGACGTCGCCGACGGCCCACACGTTGGGCACGCTGGTACGGCCGGTCAGGTCGCACAGCACACCATTGTCGACATCGATACCGCAGCCGTCGAGCCATTCGGTCGCCGGCCGGGAGCCGACGCCGAGCACCACCAGGTCGGCCGCCAGCTCGGAGCCGTCGTCGAGCACCACGGTCTCGACGCGCCCGGCACCGCGCACCTCGGCCACCCCGACCCCGCTGCGGACATCCACGCCGTTGGCCCGGTGCAGCCGCGCCACCAGTTCACCGATCTGCTGCCCGAGCACGGTGGCCAGCGGGGCCGGCTGCGGTTCGACGAGCACCACGTCCACACCCAGCTTGCGCAGGCTGGCCGCCGCCTCGCAGCCGATGAAACCGGCGCCGATCACCACCGCACGCCGCGCGGCGGCCGCGTCCCCGCGCAGCACCAAACTGTCCTCGAACGACCGGACCACCCGGATGCCGTCCAGGTCCCCGAAGCCCGGGATACGCCGCGGCACCAGGCCGGTGGCGATGACGAGCTGGTCGTAGCCGATCGCGGTGCCGTCGGCCAGCGTCACCGTCTGCGCCGCGGTGTCGACACCACGCGCACCACAGCCCAGCCGCAGGCTGATGTCGCGGGCGGCGTAGAACTCCGGCTCTTCCAGGGTGGTGTCGTCACGCTCGCCGCGCAGCACCTCTTTGGTCAGCGGCGGGCGGTCGTAGGGCGGGCGGGTCTCGTCGGAGACGATCGTGATCGGGCCCGGATATTCTTCGCGCCGCAGCTCCTCGGCGGTGCGCACCGCGGCCAGACCGCCGCCGACGATGACGATCCCGTGTTCGGGCACGTCGGTTCCCCCTCGTTCTCCTGATCCCAGCAAGGGCTCAGTATTTCAAAGCGCCCTTGTCGACGGGGATCTGCACACCCGACAGGATTCCAGAGCCGTCGCCGGCCAGCCACACCACCACCTCGGCGACCTCTTCGGAGGTGATGAAACCGTTGGGGTGCAACGGCATCGGGGGGAACGCGTGCAGATAGTCGGGGTGCTCGCCGAAGATCTCGGCCATCAGCTGGGGCTCGATCATCGGGGTGTCCACCGAGTAGGGGTGAATCGAGTTGACCCGGATCCCGTACTTGCCGGCCTCCAGCGCCAGGGTGTTGGTCAGCGCCACCAGCCCGTACTTCGACGCCGCGTAGTGTCCGTTACCGGGGGTGGCCTTCACCCCGGCCGAAGAGCTGACGATCACGATCGAGCCGCCGTTGCCGGCCTCGATCATCGCCGGCACCGACGCCCGGATGGTGCGCCAGGTGCCGGTCAGGTTGACGTCGATGACGGTGTTCCACTGCTCGTCGGTGAGCTCCCAGAGCCGGCCCCAGCTCAGCACGCCGGCGTTGGCCACCACCACGTCGAGCCGGCCGAACTGCTCGACCCCGTCGGAGACCAGGGCGCGCAACGCGGCGTCGTCGCGGATGTCGACCGAGCGGGCCAGTACCTTGCGGCCGTGCGCCTCGACGCCGCGGACCATCTCGGCGAAGTCGTCGGGCGTGGCCGCCGGATAGCTGATGCACTCCGACGCCGGGGCGCAGATGTCGGCGGCGATGATGTCGGCGCCCTCGGCCGCCAACCGGATGGCGTGCGCCCGGCCCTGACCGCGTGCCGCCCCGGTGATGAACGCCACCTTGCCCTGCAGGTTGTGCTTCTGCTTCTCGCTCACCCGACGAGGCTAGCAGCTGAAAATGGAACGTGTTCTAGGTGGCGGCTTTCGGCGGCGGTGGCGCCACCGTCCGCGACCAGACGCAAAAGCCCCCTTTCCACGCGGGAAAAGGGGGCCTTCGCGACTGCTCGTGCAGCGAAACTACTTGATGATCTTGGTGACCCGGCCGGCGCCGACGGTGCGGCCGCCCTCACGGATGGCGAACCGCAGACCCTCGTCCATGGCGACGGGCTGGATCAGCTTCACGCTCATCTCGGTGTTGTCACCGGGCATCACCATCTCGGTGCCCTCCGGCAGTGTCACCACACCGGTCACGTCGGTGGTGCGGAAGTAGAACTGCGGACGGTAGTTGGTGAAGAACGGCGTGTGCCGGCCGCCCTCGTCCTTGGCCAGGATGTAGGCCTGACCCTCGAACTCGGTGTGCGGGGTGGTGGTGCCGGGCTTGACCACGACCTGGCCGCGCTCGACGTCCTCACGCTTGATACCGCGGATCAGCAGACCGACGTTGTCACCGGCCTGACCCTGGTCGAGCAGCTTGCGGAACATCTCCACACCGGTGACGGTGGTCTTGGTGACGTCGGGACGGATGCCGACGATCTCGACCTCCTCGTTGACGTTGATCACGCCACGCTCGACACGGCCGGTGACCACCGTGCCACGACCGGTGATGGTGAAGACGTCCTCCACCGGCATCAGGAACGGCTTGTCGGTGTCGCGCACCGGGTCCGGGATGGACTCGTCGACGGCCTCCATCAGGTCCTGGACGGACTTGACCCACTTCTCGTCGCCCTCGAGCGCCTTGAGTGCCGACACCCGGACCACCGGGGCCTCCTCGTCGAACTCCTGGGCGGCCAGCAGCTCGCGGACCTCCATCTCGACGAGCTCGAGGAGCTCCTCGTCGTCGAC
>CAYNJD010000045.1:0-15307 GCA_964397355.1 uncultured Mycobacterium sp.
GGGTGGCGTAGGTGAAGGCCCAGCGGCCCTTGTCGCAGTTCCACTCCTCGTTGACGTCCGGGTCGTCGCCGGCCATCCGGCGCAGCACCTTGCCGCGGCGGTGGTCGGTGCGCTGCGCGCAGCCGGCCGCGCAGTGCTCGCAGACGCTGGGCTCCGACACCAGGTCGAAGGGGCGGGCCCGGAACCGGTAGGAGGCGCCGGTGAGGGCTCCCACGGGGCAGATCTGCACCGTGTTGCCGGAGAAGTAGGAGTCGAACGGGGTGTCGGTGTAGATGCCGACCTGTTGCAGGGCGCCGCGGTCCATCATCTCGATGAACTTGTCCCCGGCGATCTCGTCGGAGAACCGGGTGCACCGCGCGCACAGGATGCAGCGGTCCCGGTCCAGCAGCACCTGCGAGGAGATGTTGATCGGCTTGGGGTAGGTCCGCTTGGACTCTTCGAAGCGGGTCTCGGTGCGCCCGGTCGTCATCGCCTGGTTCTGCAGCGGGCACTCACCGCCCTTGTCGCAGGTCGGACAATCCAGCGGGTGGTTGATCAGCAGCAGTTCCATCACCAGGTTCTGGGCGCGGTCGGCCTCGGCGGAGGTGTGCTGGGTGCGCACCACCATGCCCTCGGCGGCGGCCACCGCACACGACGGCTGCGGCTTGCGCTGGCCCTCCACCTCGACCATGCACTGCCGGCACCAGGCCACCGGGTCCAGCAACGGGTGGTCGCAGAATCGCGGGATCTCGATACCGAGCTGCTCGGCGGCCCGAATGATCAAGGTTCCCTTGGGAACCGTGATCTGCCGGTCGTCGATGGTGAAGGTCACCGACTCTGGGTTCTCGGTCCGATCGGGGCCGGTCACGCCGCACCGCCTCCTGCTCCGTTGGGCACGAACATGCTCGCTTTCGGGTCGAACGGGCAGCCCCCGTCGAGGTGGGCGATGTATTCGTCGCGGAAGTACTGGATCGACGACTTCACCGGCATCGCCGCGCCGTCTCCCAAGGCGCAGAAGGATTTTCCGAACAGCACATCGGCGATGTCGAGCAGCGTGTCGAGGTCCTCCTGGGTGCCGCGACCGGTTTCGAGCCGTTCGTAGATCGGCACCAGCCAGTAGGTGCCCTCACGGCAGGGCGTGCACTTGCCGCAGGACTCGTGCTTGTAGAACTCCGACCAGCGCCGGGCCGCGCGCACCACGCAGGTGGTCTCGTCGAAGATCTGTAATGCCTTGGTGCCCAGCATCGATCCGGCAGACATCATGCCCTCGTAGTCCAGCGGGATGTCCAGGTGTTCCTCGGTCAGCAGCGGTGTCGACGATCCGCCCGGTGTCCAGAACTTCAGCCGGTTGCCGTTGCGGATCCCACCGGCGTACTCCAGGAGCTCCCGCAGCGTGATGCCCAGCGGCGCCTCGTACTGGCCGGGCCGGTTCACGTGCCCGGACAGCGAATACAGCGTGTAGCCGCGCGACTTCTCGGTGCCCATCGACCGGAACCACTCCGGGCCGTTGCGCAGGATCGACGGCACGCTGGCGATGGATTCGACGTTGTTGACCACCGTGGGGCAGGCGTAGAGCCCGGCCACCGCCGGGAACGGCGGGCGCAGGCGCGGCTGGCCCCGGTTGCCCTCCAGCGAGTCGATCAGCGCGGTCTCCTCGCCGCAGATGTAGGCGCCGGCCCCGGCGTGCACGGTGATGTCGAGGTCGAAGCCGGTGCCGCCGATGTCGGTGCCCAGCAGCCCCGCCGCGTAGGCCTCGGCCACCGCGTTCTGCAGCCGGCGCAGGATCGGCAACACCTCGCCGCGCACGTAGATGAACGCGTGCCGGGCCCGGATCGCGTGGCAACAGATGATCATGCCCTCGATGAGCACGTGCGGGGTCGCCAGCAGCAGCGGCATGTCCTTGCAGGTGCCCGGCTCGGACTCGTCGGCGTTGACCAGCAGGTAGTGGGGTTTGGCGGCGGCCCCCTCATCGCCCTGCGGGACAAAGGACCACTTGGTTCCGGTGGAGAATCCGGCACCGCCGCGGCCGCGCAACCCGGAGTCCTTGACCAGGTCGATGACCTTGTCGGGCGCCATCGCCAGCGCCCGCTGCATGCCCTGGTAGCCGCCGTGCCGGCGGTAGGTCTCCAGCGTCCAGGACTCGGGATCGTCCCAGTAGCTGCTCAGTACCGGCGTCAGCGGGGTCGCCGCGGTAGGGGCGGTCGGGGAGGAGGTCACTGTCTGCTCCCGTCGCCGTCGGAATCCGGTGCGGCCATATCGTGCTCGCGGGCGAAGCGCAGCCCGGCCAGTGTCGGCCCGGCCGGGCCGCCCTGGCCGTCGTCGGGGCGGTCGTCGGCGAAACCGGCCAGCACCCGGGCGGTCTCCCGGAAACTGGTCAGCGGCAGCCCGCGGTCGGGCCGAATCTCATCACCGGATCGCAGCGCGTCGGTGAGCTCGCGGGCCGACTCCGGTGTCTGCTGATCGAAGAACTCCCAGTTGACCATCACCACCGGCGCGCAGTCGCAGGCGGCGTTGCACTCGATGCGCTCCAGCGTGACCTTCCCGTCGGCGGTGGTCTGCTCGTCATTGACGTCCAGATGCTCTTTGAGGGAGTCGTAGATGGCGTCGCCGCCCATCACCGCACACAGCGTGTTGGTGCAGACCCCCACCAGGTACTCGCCGGTGGGCTTGCGGCGGTACATCGAATAGAACGAGGCGACCCCGGCGACGTCGGCGCCGGTCATTCCCAGCAGCTCGGCGATGAACGACAGGCCGGCCGGGGTGATGTAGGAGTCCTCTGCCTGCACCAGGTGCAGCAGCGGCAGGATCGCCGAGCGGGGCTGCGGGTAGCGGGCGATGATCTCCTTGGCGTCGGCCTCCAGCCGGTCCCGCACCTCCTGGGAGTAGGCGCGCGGCGCATCCGGGTGGTTGAACTGGTTGGGCTCCTCCGGCGGCCGGCCCAGCTGCAGGAAGACCCGGTTGCCGTCGGTGCCGGCGGTGGGCGGCATCAGCCGGCCCCGTCCGGTCTTGTTGACTACGTTCTTCGCCACCTTTTCCATGCCGTTGCTTTCGCTCACCGGTCCACCCCGCCCATCACCGGGTCGATGCTGGCCACCGCGGCGATCACGTCGGCGATCAGTCCGCCCTCACTCATGGCGGCGACGGCCTGCAGGTTGGTGAACGATGGATCCCGGTAATGCACCCGGTAGGGTCGGGTGCCGCCGTCGCTGACCATGTGCACGCCGAGCTCGCCGCGGGGCGACTCGACCGAGACGAACACCTGGCCCGGCGGCACCCACAAGTCTTCGGTGACCCGCTTGAAGTGGTGGATCAGCCCCTCCATCGAGTGGCCCATGATCCAGCCGATGTGCTCGCGAGAGTTGCCCTGCCCGTCCGGACCCACCGTCAGGTCGCCCGGCCAGGCGATCTTGCGGTCTTCGATCATGACCGGGCCCGGCCGCAACTTATCCAGACATTGTTCGACGATTTTGAGTGACTCCTTGATCTCCGCGATACGGATCAGGTAACGGCCGTAGGCGTCGCAGCCGTCGTCGGGGATCACGTCGAATTCGTAGTTCTGTTAGCCGCAGGAGGGGTCCGCGCGGCGTACGTCATATGGCAGGCCGGTGGACCGCAGCACGGGGCCGGTGATGCCCAGCGCCATGCAGCCGGTCAGGTCCAGGTAGCCCACCCCCTTGGTGCGGGACTTCCAGATGTAGTTCTCGGTGAGAAGATCCTCGATGTCCTTGAGCCGCTTGGGCATCAGCTTGAGGAAGTCGCGGATCTGGCCGACCGCCTCGTCGGGCAGGTCCACCGAGACCCCGCCGGGCCGAATGTACTGATGGTTCATCCGCAGGCCGGTGATCGCCTCGAAGATGTCGAGCACCAGTTCGCGTTCCCGGAAGCCGAACAGCATCACCGACAGCGCGCCGAGCTCCATGCCGCCGGTCGCGAGCGCGACCAGGTGCGAGGAGATCCGGTTGAGTTCCATCATCAAAACCCGGATGACACTGGCGCGCTCCGGGATTTCGTCGGTCACCCCGAGCAGCTTCTCCACTCCGAGGCAGTAGGCGACTTCGTTGAAGAACGGCGACAGATAGTCCATCCGGGTCACGAACGTCACACCCTGGGTCCAGTAGCGGCTCTCCAGGTTCTTCTCGATGCCGGTGTGCAGATAGCCGATGCCGCAACGGGCTTCGGTCACCGTCTCACCGTCGAGTTCGAGGATCAGCCGCAGCACCCCGTGCGTCGACGGGTGCTGGGGTCCCATGTTGACGACGATGCGTTCGCCGGGGTCGGCGGCCTTGGCCGCCTCGACGACCTGGTCCCATTCCTGCCCTCCGACGTTCAGGACGGTCCGGGGCGTGTCGGTGCTCATTACTTGTAGGCCCTCCGCTCGTCCGGCGGCGGTATCTGCGCGCCCTTGTACTCCACCGGGATACCGCCCAACGGGTAGTCCTTGCGCTGCGGGTGGCCGTGCCAGTCGTCGGGCATCTCGATCCGGGTGAGCGAGGGGTGGCCGTCGAAGATGAGCCCGAAGAAGTCGTAGGTCTCCCGTTCGTGCCAGTCGGTGGTGGGATAGATCGCGTAGAGCGAAGGGATATGCGGATCCGCATCGGGGGCAGCCACTTCCAGGCGGACCCGGCGGTTGTGAGTGATCGACCGCAGCGGATAGACCGCGTGCAGCTCGCGGTCGGTGTCGGCGGGGTAGTGCACGCCGGAGACGCCGAGGCTCAGTTCGAAGCGCAGCGCCGGTTCGTCGCGCAGCAGCCGGGCCACCACCGGCAGCTGCGCCCGGTGGACATACAGTGTCAGCTCGCCGCGGTACACCACCACTTTCTCTATGGCATCTGCGAATTCGACGCCGTTGCGCTGCAGCGCCTCGGTGAGGGTCTCGACGAGTTCGTCGAAGTACCCGCCGTAGGGCCGCGGTGTCTCGCCGGGCATTGCGGCTTCGGTGACGAGCCGTCCGTACCCGGAGGTGTCACCGCTGCCCGTGGCGCCGAACAGACCGCGGCGGACCTTGATGACGTCCTCGGTGTCGTCCCGGCCGTCGCCGTTGACGGTGCCCTCGCTCACCGCAGCAACCCCCTCATCTGCCAGGTGGACGGGGCCGACAGCGCCGCCTCTTCGGTCGCGGTGATGACCTGCTCCCGGTTGGCGCCCAACGGCATGTCGCGAATCTTCTCGTGCAGCTTGAGGATTGCGTACATCAGCATCTCCGGCCGGGGCGGACAGCCGGGCAGGTAGATGTCGACGGGGACGACATGGTCCACCCCCTGCACGATGGCGTAGTTGTTGAACATCCCGCCCGACGACGCGCACACCCCCATCGCCAGCACCCACTTGGGTTCGACCATCTGGTCGTAGATCTGCCGCAGCACCGGCGCCATCTTCTGGCTCACCCGGCCGGCGACGATCATCAGGTCGGCCTGGCGCGGCGAGGCGCGGAACACCTCCATCCCGAACCGGGAGATGTCGTAGTCGGGCGCCATCGACGACATCATCTCGATGGCGCAACAGGCCAGGCCGAATGTCGCCGGCCACAGCGAGCCCTTCCGGAAATACCCGGCGAGGTCCTCCACGGTGGACAGCAGGAGCCCGCTCGGTAGCTGCTCTTCTAATCCCATTTGTAAGCCCGCCTACTCCAAACTCAATCCCAATTCAGGCCGCCGCGCCGCCAGACGTAGGCATACGCGACGAAGACGACGGCGGCGAACAGCACCATTTCGATGAGGGCGAACACCCCGAGCCCGTCGAAGGCGACCGCCCAGGGGTAGAGAAAAACGATCTCGATGTCGAAGACGATGAACAGCATCGCGGTCAGGTAATACTTCACCGGGAAACGCTGCCCCGGCGGGGCGTGCGGACCGCTGACCGGCTGATCGGTGGGTTCGATGCCGCACTCGTAGGCTTCCAGCTTCGACCGGTTGTAGCGCGACGGGCCGACCAGCCCCGCTATGACCACGGAGAATACGGCGAAACCGGCGGCGAGCGCCGCGAGCACCAGGATCGGCAGATACAGGTTCATGCTGGGTGACGTGGTTCCCTTCCGGGCGTCGATGTGAGTTCAGGCACAGCCTAACGTGCGGCCACCAGGTGGTTGCGGAGAATCCGAAATTGCCGGCAACTGTGACGGGCGTCACCCTCAGCGATCAACGGCCACAGTGGAATTCGCTTCTGAGGGCGCCCTAACCGGCGGTTCAGCGAGGCTCGACGCAGGAGAGGCGAAGCTGGGGCCGCCGTATCAGCTGAGCGGTTCAGCGAGGCTCGACGCAGGAGAGGCGAAGCTGGGGCCGCCGTATCAACCCGGCGTCGGCGTGCGGAGCAGGCCCAACACCGCACGGCTCAGGGCCATGGGGTCCACCGGGTGGGGCAGCGCGGCGTCGGCGTGCGACCATTTGGCCAGCCAGGCGTCGTCGGCGCGGCCGGTCAGCACCACGATCGGCGGGCAGGGTGTGATCTCATCCTTGAGTTGTTTGCAGATGCCCATCCCGCCGGCCGGGGTGGCCTCACCGTCGAGGATGGCGAGGTCGATTCCTCCGGCATCCATCTGCCGGATCACCACCGGTTCCGTGGCGACCTCGACATAGCTCAGTTCCGGCAGATCGGGGTGCAGCTGGTTGCCCAAAGCGGTCATGACCCGTTGGCGGGTCGCCGCGTCGTCACTGTAGACCAGGATCCGCAGCGCTTCGGTGGAGGAAGAGGTGGAGGCAGACACGCTGCAGATGCTACTGCCCGCATGGCGCCGATACGGCGGTTTGAAGCACGGCCGTCGAAGTGACTGTCGCGCAGTGACTCTAGTGTTCAGCGATCGTATCCGGGATGGTCGATCGCCAGCTGGTGCCGCACCAGCGCGTACAGGCACGCGGTGAGCTGCTCGGGCCGGTCGTCGAGATCGCCGGCCCGGATGGCGGCGGCCAGCGCGGCCTCGTCGGCGAAACCCAGTCCGGTCAGGGCTGCCGACACGGTGGTGCCCGCGGTGTCGCGCAACTCCCGTTCGACGATGCGCAGCGCGTTGGCGGCCACCCGGGCGTGGAAGTTGACCCGGCCCTCGGTGGCCTCCCGGATGTCGGTGTCGAGGAAGTCGGCGACCGCGGCGATGAGTTCGGCGGCGGTCGGTCGCCGCCCCTCGGGGGTTACCGGCGCCATCGCTGCGCTCCGCGCGTCGTCCCCGGGCGCGGGAGCGAGCAGGCGCAGCAGATCCCACTCGGTTTCGGACACTCGCCGGCCGATGGTGGCCAGCTCCACCGAGCGGTTCTGCCCGCTCAGGTGCCGTTCCGCCTGGTAGCGGCAGATGATGCCCCACCGCAGCGTGCCCAGCAGCAGCCACCAGTCGAACCGTTGCCGGTCGACCCGCGTGTCGGTGGCGTGCTCGTAGGCGCTCAGAAACGCCTCGACAGGCCCGAGCCCGCCGGCACCGCGGTCGGCGGGCGCACCGAACCGCCAGGCCCGTTGGCAGAACCAGGCCAGATCCTCGCAGCCGTCTCCGAGATGTACCAGCTCCCAGTCCAGCACGGCCGCCAGGCCGGCGTCGTCGACGATCAGGTTGCCCATCCGGAAATCGCCGTGCACCAACTGGGCTTGCACGGCCGGCGGCCGGTGGGCGTCGAGCCACCGAAACGCCCACTCGAAGGTGGCCGTGGTGTCGCCCAGCGCATCCAGTTGGTTGCGGCAGGCCACAAGCTGGTCCTCGGCGCTCAGCGCGATGCCCGCCGGGTCGGCCCGGTGGATGGCGGCCAGCGCCTGGGCGCATTGCTGCAGCAGGTCTCGGCGGCCGGTGTCGTCGAGCCGGCGTTCGATGCGTCGGACCACCGTCTCACCGGCGATCTCATCGCAGATCAGATACGGATTACCCAGTGCCGCAGGGGAATTATCGGCGATCAGTACGGTCGGCACCGGGGCTCCGGCGTCGCGCGCAACGCGTTGTGCCTGCGCTTCCAGTTCCATGCCGGCGTGGATCTCATCCGGTGGGCCGGTGCGCAGGATCAACGCGCGGCGTTCGGCGACTTGCCCCGTCTTCACCACGGCGTCGAATGCCCACGTGGACCGGCTGGCGCCTCCGGTCAAAGCGCGCAGGCCCTCGACCGCGACGGGGCCCAGTACCGGCGCCAGCACGTCGGACAGCCGGTCGGCGAGCTGATCGGCGGTCATCGGCGGCGGTCGAAGCCGAACAGCCGCTGCGCGACCCGGCGGATCTGGATCTCTTCGGCACCCTCGGTGATCCGGTAGCGGCGGTGGTGCCGGTAGATGTGCTCGAAAGGCTCGTGCCGGGTGTAGCCGATCCCGCCGAAGGTCTGGATGGCCCGGTCGGCGGCGTCGCACACCAGCCGGTTGGCCCGGTAGTTGGCCATCGACACTTTGTCGGAGACCTCGAGGTGATGGTCACGGTCCAGGTGCCAGGCCGCGTAATACACCAGCAGTCGCACCATCTGGGCTTCGGTGGCCAGCTCCGCCAGCGGCCACTGCACCGCCTGGTTGACCGACAGCGGCTTGCCGAACACCGTGCGCTGCCGGGCGTAGTCGGCGGCCCGATCGATGCAGTACTGCGCGGCGCCCAGGCTGGAGGCCGCTTGGCGGATCCGGTTCTCGTGCAGGAACGTCTGGGCCACCTCCAGGCCGCGGTCGACCTGCCCCAGCACCGCCTCGGCGGGCACCCGGACGTTGTTGAGCTCGACCTCGCCGTGGTCGCTGGGCATGTTGAACGTCCACCAGTAGAACGGGACACTGAAACCCGGTGTGTCGGTGGGCACCAGGAACGCGGTGATGCCGCGCGCCGACCCGGGATCGCCGGAGGTGCGCGCGAAGACCAGGTCGTGAGTGGCGCGGTGCACCCCGGTGTTGAACCGCTTGGCGCCGTTGATCACCCAGCCGTTCCCGTCGGGCTCGGCGCGGGTCTCCAGCCAGGTCGCGTCCGAGCCGTGCGCCGGTTCGGTCAGGCCGAACGCCATCGATCGCTCGCCGGTGATGAGGGCCTGCGACCAGACCCGGCGCTGTTCGTCGGTGCCGAATCGTTCCATCATGATCACCTGCGGAAAGTTCCCGACGATCGAGGACTCGTCCTGCAGGTCGTTGTGCAGGCCGAGTCCCTTGTGCGCCAGATGCTCCCGGATCACCGCCATATCGAGGTTGGTGCCGTCGCGGCCGCCCAGCGACGACGGCAGCCCGTAGCGCAGCCAGCCGGCGGCATCGGCCCGGCGACGCATCTCGGCCAGCAGTTCCTCCCAGTCCCGGTTCGGGATTCCGCCGTTGGCCACGTCGGTTCGGGCGAATTCCCGCCGGTGGTCGAAGTACTGCATGTTCTCGGCTTGCAGCGGGGCGATCTGGTGTTCGATGAAGGCATCCATCTCGGCAAGAAGCTGCGGAAGATGTTCCGGCAGTGTGAAATCCATGACAACTCCTCTAATCGTCGGCGCTCAGCAGCCGTACAGGGTCTTTCTCCAGATCGTGGACAGCGTCACGACGGCGTCGTGGTCGCTGATTCGCCAGCCCGGACCGGATGGGCCGACGAATACCACGGTGAAGTTCTCGAAGAGCAGCGCGATCGCGGCGGCGATGTGGTCGGGGTCGAGGTCGGCCCCGAAGCCCTGCTGCTGGGCGCGGCGGACGGAGGCCGCCACGATCTCCATGCCGAACCTGCGGAACTCGTTCTGCAGTGCGGCGAACCGCTGCTCGGTGGCGGCGAGTTGGGCCACCGCGATCATGACGCCGATGTTCTGCTTGAACATGGCCCAGTAGGCGCTGACCACCGACGAGAAGAAATCGGTGTCCTGCGGCGAGTCCGGCAACCGCATCTTCAGCCCGGAAGGCTCGACCACGTCGGACAGAAACGACTCCGCCAGCGCGGCCAGCAGATCCTCCTTGTCGCGGAAGTACCGGTACAGCACCGCCGTGGACTTGCCTGCGGCAGAGGTGATGTCGGCCAGCGTGGTGCCGTGGAAGCCGCGTTCGGCGAACAACTCCCGGGCGGCCTGCTCGATCGCCTGGCGGGTTTGGCGGCCCTTCGAGCTGAGCTCCCGGCGGCTGGACATCGGGTGGTCAGTTCCGCTTGCGGTCACCGGCGGCCAGCAGCGCGCTAGGCAATCCGTGTCCGACCACCGAACCGGCCACCGCGGCCGCGGCGATGGCGGCGTCCAGGTCGATGCCGGTCTCGATGCCGCAATCGCCCAGCAGGTAGACCAGGTCCTCGGTGGCGATATTGCCGGTGGCGCCGGGCGCGAACGGGCAGCCGCCGAGGCCGCCGGCCGAGGCGTCGAGCCGGGTGATGCCCGCCTGAACCGCCGCATAGGCGCAGGCCAGCCCGGCGCCACGGGTGTTGTGGAAGTGTGCCCCCAGCGGTATGTCCCCGGTGACCGGCCGCACCGCCGCGATCAGGTCGTCGACCCGTCGGGGAGTGGTGGTTCCGATGGTGTCGGCGATCGCGAGCCGATCGATGCCGAACGTGCGCGCCTGCTCGGCGATACCGGTGACCCGTCCCGGCGGTGTCGGGCCGTCGAACGGGCAGTCCCACGCGGTGGCGATGATGACCTCCACGGACGCACCGGCATCGTGGGCGATGCCGGTGATGTCGCCGATTGCCGCGACGGCCTGTCCGGTGGTCCGGCCGACGTTGGCGGTGCTGAACGAATCCGATGCGCACACCACGTACTCGATCGAGGTCAGGCCCGCGGCGACTGCCCGGGCCGCGCCGCCGGGGCTGGCGACCAGCGCAGAGAACTCGATGTCGGGGTAACGCCACAACTCCGCGGCCAGCTCCGCGGCGTCGGCGAGGGCGGGCACCTTGGTCGGTGAGACGAACGAGGTCACCTCGACCTCACGCACTCCGGTGGCGGCGATCGCGGCCAGTAGTTCGAGCTTGGCGCTCAATGCGACCGGCTGCTCGATCTGCAGGCCGTCGCGCAGCGCCACCTCGCGGATCGAGACCTGGTTCGGTGTCATAGCACCCCCTCGGCACGTAGTTCGTCCAATTCTGCTCCCGTCTTGCCGAGCAGGCCGGTATACACGTCGTCGTTGTGCTGGCCGGGCCGAGCTGAACCGGCGTTGCGGATAGCGCCCGGAGTGCCGGAGAGCACCGGGATGATCCCGGGGCCCAACACGTTTCGCTGCGCACCCTCATCCCAGTGTTCGGCGATCATGCCGCGGGCCCGTAGTTGCGGGTCGTTGACGACTTCGGCGACGGTGTTGATCGGCCCGGAGATCACCCCGGCCTCGCTCAGCGTCGAGATGATGTCATCGGGCTGTCGTTGCGCGGCCCATGCGCCGATGATGTCGTCGAGTTCGTCCTGGTTGCGGCCGCGCGCACCGTGGTCGGCGAATCGTGGGTCGGCTGCCAGCCCGGGCTGTCCCATGGCCGCGCACAGCCGGGCGAACACGGTGTCCTGGTTGGCGGCGATCACCACCCAGCTGCCGTCGGCGGACTGGTAGATGTTCGACGGGGCGATGCCTTCCAGGCGGGTGCCGGACGGCCCGCGCACCACGCCGCCGACGTCGTAGTCGGGGATGGTGGATTCCTGAATGGCCAAGCAGGATTCGGTCAGCGCGACATCGACCACCTGGCCCTCGCCGGTGACGGTGCGCCGGTAGAGCGCGGCGAGCGCGCCCTGCGCGGCGAACATGCCGGCCAGGCTGTCGCCCAGGGACAGCGCGAGCCGTGGCGGCGGCCCGCCCGGGAAGCCGTTCATGTGCCGCAGCCCGCTGGCCGCCTCGGCGACCGAGGCGTAGCCGGCCTTACGGGCGTCGGGGCCGGTCTGGCCGTATCCGGAGACCCGCACCAGGATGATGCCGCTGTTGCGTCCTTGCAGCACGTCGAAACCCAGGCCCCAACGCTCCAGGGTGCCGGGCCGGAAGTTCTCCACGACGATGTCGGTGTGCTCGATGAGCTCCAGGAACAGTTCCCGGCCCCGCTCGGCGCGCAGGTCGAGCGTGACGGCCTTCTTGTTGCGGGCATGCACGGTCCAGAAGAAGTGCCGCCCGTCGCGTTCCGCCTGCCCCCAGGTGCGCAGCGGGTCGGGTCTGCCGGGCAGTTCGATCTTGATGACCTCGGCGCCCATGTCGCCGAGCAGCCGGCCGGCGAACGGCCCGGAGATCAGCGTGCCGAGCTCGATGACCCGGATCCCCTCCAGTGCACCGATCGTTGGACTCATACCGACGAGCCTACGAAGTCATGCCGGGCCAGCCAGTCGGTGACGATGCCCACCGCCTGACGAAGGGCATCGCGCTGGTCCGGCCCGGCGTAATAGTGGTTGGCACCGGGGATCTCGTGCATCTCTTTGTCCGGGTGCCCGATCGCCTCGAAGAGCCGGCGGGTGTGGCTGGGGGTGCAGGCGTCGTCGGCGCAGTTGCCGATCACCAGGGTGGGCACCGCGATGTCGGCGCCGCAGTCCACGCCGTCGCCGTGCGCGTCGTCGTAGCTCCACTGCGACAGCCAGCTGCGCAGGGTGCAGAACCGCGCCAACCCGACCGGGCTCATGTTCACCACGGCGGGATCACCCAGATAGCAGCTGCCGGGGGTGCGTTCGTTGGGGTCCACCGTCGGATCCAGCCAGCGTGGGTCGGCCATGGTGCCGTGCACCACGAACCCGTACTCCTGATCGGGCAGCCCGGCGGCGTCGAGCTCGGCCAGCTTCGCCTTGACCCAGGCGGTGATCCGGCGGTTGCGGTCGATCTGGGCAGCCCGGTAGCGGGCCAGGAACTGCGCGCTGTACGGCGGCTGATTCGGGTTGTCCGGGTTGTAGAGGTCCAATTCGGGGTCACGCCTGGTCGGGTCGGACTCGTCGAGGATCGAGGCGTCCAGCCATTCGGTCAGGGTGCCGTGCCGGCTGATGTGGGCGGCCAGCAGCATCACGCCGTCGGCGGGAATCAGCCCGAGCTTGGTCAGGTCGGGGCCGTCCCCAGACGGGCTGGCGGTGATCGTCGGATGCTGCGCCTGCTGCTGGTAGAACAGCGACAGCGACCCGCCGCCGCTCCACCCGGCCAGCACCACCTTCGAATAGCCGAGCCGCTTCTTGGCGTCGGAGATGCATTCACCGAGGTCTTCGACCACCTTCTCCATCAGCAGCGCCGAGTCGGTGCCGCGGAATCGGCTGTTGCAGTAGATGACGTGGTGGCCGGCGCGCGCCAGTGCGTTGACCATCGGCAGGTAGGCGCCGCCGCCGATCGGGTGCATGAACACCAGCACGGTGTCGCTCGGCGTGTCCTTCGGCCGTAGCAGGTAGCTCTCCAGCACCACCAGTTCGGCCACCCCGCCGTAGACGTCGCGAACTCCCGAATTGTTCTGGTAGGCAATCAGATAGGGGATGCGTTCGTAGTCGTGCTTGACGGTCATGCGTGTTGTCCTAGGTCGTGGGCCAAAACTTCCGGTGACGGGGTGAGCCGGCGCCGGGTGTCGATCGCGATCACCTGCCAGTCCACCCGCTGGTAATCGTCGAACTTGCGGCGGGCCCGTTCGCGGGCCGCCTCCGGGGCGCCGTGGTGCACGCCTTGGGGCGCATGACTGATCAGGCCGGGCGGCATCGGAATCCCGTAGAGCGATCCGCCGTGGAAGAACGCGATCTCGTCGTAGTCGACGTTGCGGTGATACCACGGGGTGCGCTCGGTGCCGGCGACCCCTTCGGCGGGCTTGGGCAAAAAGTTCATCACGTAGACGCCGGTGGCCTGCATGAACAGGTGCACGGTCGGGGGCAGGTGCACCGAGTCGGAGGTGACGACGTTGTAGTCGGCGATGTTGAAGGCGAACGCGAAATTGTCGCCGCGCCAACCCGCCACGTCGATCGGATTGTGTTGGTAGTACAGCGTTGTCGGGCCTCCTTGGTGGATCAGCCGGACTTCGTACTCGGCCCGCCCGTCGTCCTCGATGGGGGCCGGCTCGGGGATGACGGCCTGCGACGGGTCGAACGGGAAGTGCCGCCCCAGCGGGCCCGGTGGCGGTACCCGGAACTCGTCGGTGGCCTGTATCAGCAGCAGTGTCGTCTCGGCGGCGGGCAGCTGTCGCCAGGTGGTCGCCTTGGGCAGGTACACCCAGTCGCCTTCGCGGTAGTCCAGCGGCCCGAATTCGGTCTCCAGCCGTCCGGACCCGGCATGCACGAAGCAGAGCAGATCGCCGTCGACGTAGCGGATGAAGAACGGCATCTCCGCGGAGCGTCGCGACAGTGAGATGCAGCAGTCGGCGTTGCCGAACAGCCGCAGCGGGTGTCCCGCCGGATCGGTGGCGTCGGTGGGTTCGAGCTGCGAGGCGAGCACGTCGACGGGCCGCAGCGGACCGTCGGCGCGGTAGGCGGTGGGGTCGTGGCGCCGGTACATGTTGGCGGTGCGGCCGGTGAAACCGCCGCGACCGAGCTCGTCGTCTTTGAGGCCGTCGAGGTCGGCGTGCAGCCGGCGCGGTGTTGTGCCTTTGCGCAGGTGGACGAAGGATTCCATCGGTGACTCCCCGGAATCGGCATACAAAAAGTAAAAGCAACGTTACTTTTTGTTCGCGGCCTGGGCAAGCGGGATCCGCTCGGCGTGGAAACCGCGTGAATCACGGGGATCCGACCGTATCGTGGCCGGCATGGATCAGAGCCGACGACGGTTGCTGCGGATCTGTGGTGTCTCGGGGCTGGCGATCGCGGTGGCCGGCTGTTCGGACCGGACGACGGCCCGGCGCGCGGCCGACCACGATGCCGGCAAGAGCCCCGAGCCGTCGTCGGGACCGGAGATGCCGGCGGCGCCCTCCAGCCCGTCCCCGACGCTGACTTCGCCTGCTACCGAACCGATTTCGGCTTCGGACGTGCTGTTGTGCCGGGAGGCCTGGGGTGCGCGGCCTGCCCGGCCGGGTGGGCAACCGCACACCATCGACCGTATGACGATCCACCACTCCGGTGTCGTGCTGAGCGACAACCGCACCATCGCCGCGCGGTTCCGCCAGCACCAGCGATACCACCAGGACGAGCACGGCTGGATCGACATCGCCTACCACGTCGGGATCGACCGCGAGGGCAACATCTACGAGTTGCGGGATCCGGCTCTGGTCGGCGATACCGCGACCGATTACGACCCGACCGGGCACTTTCTTGTGCTGTGTGAAGGGGATTTCGACGAGCAGGACCTCCCCGAGGCACAACTCGACAGCGCCGCAGTCGTGTTGGCGTGGGCGGCACAGCACTTCCGGATCGGTACGGACACCCTCGCCGGTCACCGGGACCTGACGTCTGAGACCACCTGCCCGGGCGCCGAACTGCAGGCCCACGTCGACTCGGGCGAACTCAGGCGCCGGGTAGACGATCTGGTGGGTCGCGGTCCGGTCGAGCTGCGGCGGTTGTGCGGCGACGAGGCGGCCGCCATCATGGCCGCGATCGAGGCCGGACGCTAGAGG
>CAYNJD010000046.1:0-15247 GCA_964397355.1 uncultured Mycobacterium sp.
CCGCGCACGGCGCCGCGGGCCAGCAGGGCGCGGGCGGTGCCGGCGGAACCGGCGGAACCGGCGGAGATCCCGGCGACGGCGGCCGGGGCGGCGACGGCGATGCCACCCACATCGACGGCGGCCGGGGCGGCAATGGCGGCAACGCCGGAGCCGGGGGTGCCGGCGGGACCGGCGGCGCGGGTTCGACCGTCGGGGACACCGGGGCGACCGGAGCGGCCCCGGCCGGCCATGCCGGTGACGGTGGCAACGGCGGCGACGGCTACAGCGCGACCGCCGCCGGCGGCCACGGCGGGTCCGGTGGCGACGGCGGCACCGGCAGCCTGCACGGCAACGGCGGTGCCGGCGGCAACGGTGGCGACGGCGGCGACGGTGCCGACGGCGTCGCCGGTGTCGGTGGCGGCAATGCCGGTGACGGCGGCAACGGTGGTGCCGGCGGGGCCGGCGGCAACTCGCTGGGCGACGGCAACGGCGGCGCCGGTGGTCACGGCGGCGCGGCCGGCGACGGCGGCCGCGGCCTGGACCAATCGGCGCTGCCCGCCGGGGCCACCCTGCCCGACAGCGGCGGCAACGGCGGCGGTAACGGCATCGCCACGGTGGACGCCCCCAACAGCGTGCAGTACGGCAGCGGCGGCGACGGCGGGGCCGGGGGCGCCGGTGGCAACGGTGGACTCGGCGATGACGGCGCGCTGGGCGCCGGCACGGGCTTCGACGGGGGCAACGGCGGCGCCGGCGGCCAGGGCGGGGCCGGCGGCTCGTCCTACCAGGGCAATGCCGCGCTGGGCGAGCACGGCCGGTTCGGCACCAACGGTGACGGCGGCGCCGGCGGCGACGGTGGCCGCGGCGGCGGGGGCGGCACCGGCGGCGACGGAGTCGACAGCGCCGGCGGTGGCGGGGGCAACGGCGGCAACGGCGGGTCGGCCGGTGACGGCGGTGCGCCCGGCACCGGCGCCTACGCCCAGCCCGGCATCAACCAGGCGCCGGTCGGGATCGGCGGCGACGGTGGTGATGGTGGTGCAGCCGGTTCGGGTGGTTCCGGCGGTTCCGGTGCTGCCGGATTCACCGGAGGCACCGGCGGCAACGGCGGTACCGGCGGGTCGGGCGCCGACGGCGGGGATGGCAGCGGCAGCTTCTACTCGCAGGGCTCCAGCGGCGGCAACGGCGGTTCGGGCGGTGCGGGCGGCACCGCCGGCGCCGGCGGTGCGGGCGGTGCGGGTGCTGCCGCCGGTGTCGGTGGCGATGCCGGTGACGGCGGTGCCGGGGGTGACGGCGGCAACGGCGGCGACACCACCCTGGCGTCGACGAATGTGCACGGCGGGGCGGCCGGTGACGGTGGCGCCGGCGGGGACGCGGGCAATGTGGCCGCTGGCGGCGCCGGAGCCAACGGAGGCTCCGGCGGCGACGGCGGTACCGGCGGTGACGGCGGCACGGTCGGCAGTAACGGCGCCAACGGCACCGGCGGTGCCGGCGGCGCCGGTTCGGGCGCCGGTGCCGACGGGGCTGCCGGCGGCCCGGACGGCCCGGTCAACGTCAGCATCCCGCTGTATCTGCAAAGCGGCGGCATCAGCCCGATCGTCTACATCTCCATCAACGGCGGCGACCCGGTGCCGGTGCAGCTCGACACCGGTTCAACCGGTTTGACGATCCTGGGCGATAGTGACGGCCTCGGCGACTCGGTCTATTCCGGCAGCGCGAGCTATGCCGGCCTGGGCTCGAACTCGTACAGCTACCACACCTACGACACCACGGTGGGCTTCTGCGACAAGACGGGCGCCTGCCCCGACACCTTGGTCACCGAGCCCACCGCGGTCAACATCGTCGACCCGGCATCGACCGGACTCATGACGCAGTACTTCAACCAGTACGGCATCGTCGGGGTGCTCGGCATCGGGCCCAACAACGGCTTCTCCGGCACCTCGACCATCATCTCGGCGCTGCCGGGGGCACTCAATCAGGGCGTGCTCATCGATGCCACCCGCGGTGAGGTGGTGTTCGGCCCCAACCCGCTGGACTCGGAGATCTCCGTGCCCGGTTCGCCGTTCGTCGACACCATGGTCTCGATCAACGGCGCGCCTCCGGTGGCGGTCTCCACGTCGATCGATTCCGGCGGTATGTTCGGCAGCGTCCCGCAGTGGCTGGTCCCCAGCGCCGGGGTGGGCTCGCAATTGCCGGCCGGCACCGAGATCTCGGTGTACACCGCCGACGGCGAGACGCTGCTGTACACCTACACGACCACTTCGACCAACGGCCCGTACGTGTGGTCGAGCACGTCGATGAACAGCGGGTACTTCCCGTTCTCGGAGAACCCGGTCTACATCGATTACCGGCCAAGCGGTTTCGGGTCGACGATCTTCGACCGCTAGAACAACGCAGTGTGTAGCACAGCCAGGCTTCACACCCGCAATCTTGCGGACCTCACCGGTGTGGACGGTCCGGTCGAGGTAATCGCGGTATGACCGGTTAGAACAGCTCCTTGGCGAGTAGTTCCAGGGTCTGCTCACGCCCGGGCGCGGTGGCCGGGTCGGTGCCGCGACGCGCCGAGGCCACCGGGTTGACCATCACCTCGTCGACGTCGAAGTGCTCGGCCAGCGCCTTGAGCTGATCGGCGGCCTCGGCGGGGGCACCGACGACCGCCCGGCGCAGCCCGCCGTCGATGATGCGCTGCTCGGCCTCCGACACGCTCGCCGCCTGCGCGTCCTCGACCAGATCGACCGCACCCAGCGGCCGGCCGGTACGCAGCCGGGCCATCATCTGCAGGTTAGGCAACATCAACGCCGTTGCCTCGTCACGGGTTTCGGCGACCGCCGCGTTGACCGTCAGGAACGTCGTCGGTTCTCCGCACACCTCGCTGGCGGTGAAATGCTCCCGGTAGTAGGCCAGCGCCTCCTCGGTGCCCCGGCCGGAGAAGTGATGCGCGAACACGTACGGCAGGCCCTTGGCCGCGGCCAGCCGCGCCGAATACATGCTCGACCCCAGCAGCCACAGCCGCGGCTCGCTCGCCGCGGCCGGGGTGGCCCTGAGCAGGTAGTCGCCGTCGCGCAACTGAACCTGCACGCCGCGGCTGCTCATCATCGCCCGCACCTGATCGAGATAGTCGGGGAAGTTCGCGATCTCCTGCTCATCGTGACCCCCGCGCAGCATGAACGAAGTGACCGGATCGGAGCCGGGCGCGCGGCCGATGCCCAGGTCGACACGGCCGGGTGCGGCGGCCTCCAGCAGCGCGAACTGTTCGGCGACGGCCAGCGGGGCGTGGTTCGGCAGCATCACCCCGCCGGAGCCCAGCCGCAGCCGGGTGGTCTGCGCGGCCAGGTAGGCGATCAGCACCGGCGGGCTGGTGGCCCCGACCGAGGGCATGTTGTGGTGCTCGGCCAGCCAGTACCGGGTGAAACCGAACCGGTCGGCGCACTGGGCCAGCCGCACCGTGGCCGTCAGCGCAGCAGCGGTGGACTGGTCGGTGCGGACGGGGACGAGATCGAGGACGGAAAGACGCACGTTATGGCTCAACGCGCCGGCTCAGCCGGATAGTCCCGCCAGCTGCGCGGCCCGGCCGAAGATGTCGTCGAGCATCGCCGGAGTGAGTCTGCCGGTGAACATGTTCTGCTGGCTGGGGTGATAGCAGCCCAGCAACCGCAACGTCGAGCTGAGTTCGGCCACCGCACCGTGGCCGAATTTCGGTTTGGGTTTGAGCGGCCGGTCGGTGGCCGCCCGCAGCGCAATCTGCCAGGCGAACCCGCCCAGTGCCACCATCACCCGCACGTGCGGGGCGATCAGCCGCCACTCGGCGTCGAGCCACGGCGCGCAGGTGTTGCGCTCCACCGTCGTCGGGGAGTTGCCCGGCGGGGCGCAGCGCACCGGGGCGATGATCCGGATCGTGTTGGTCTGCAACCCGTCGGCGGCATCGACGCTGGTCGGCTGGTTGACCAGGCCGGCCCGGTGCAATGCGGCGTAAAGCTGGTCGCCGGAGCGGTCGCCGGTGAACATCCGCCCGGTCCGGTTGGCGCCGTTGGCCGCCGGCGCCAAACCGACGACGACGATCTTCGGTGTCGGCGACCCCCAGCCGGGCACCGGGCGTCCCCAATAGGGTTGGTCGGCAAAGGATTTCCGCTTGGTGACAGCCACCTCTTCGCGCCAGCTCACTAGCCGCGGGCAGGCCCGGCACACGCTGATCAGCGCGTCGAGTTCGGCGATCGAGGCGGTTTGGCCGGCCAGTTGCTCCACGTGGGCCGCGTCGCCGGCTTGCGGGGTCGCCGGGGTTGCGGGATCCCCCGGCCAGCCGCTACCGGGAGGCACCGGGGAGTCGAAGAGTTCACCGGTGCGGGGGTGGGGATGCATCGGTCTACTGTGCCGGATCACAGCTCTACGGTGTTGGCTCCGGTCGCGTTGCCGTAGAAGGTCATCGTCCCGCCGTCGGCGTTGGAGATGTATACCGGGTTGTGCAGGAATGCGGCGTTGCCGGTGTTGACGACGCCATCGATGTTCACCAGCATCTTCATCAGCCAGTTCGGCATGACCGCCATGGCGGAATCCAGCGTGACGTAGGAGTAGAGCAGCGTGCCGTCGGGCGCGTACACCGAGACCGGCACCCCGCCCGGGACGAAGCCGATCTCGAATTGCTCCAGGAGCCGGAACACATCGGGGTCTGGCGGTGGGTTCTCCGAGAGCAGGTAGTCCATAAACGCGTCCGAGGGCACCCAGCCGCCCTTGCCGCCGCTGTCGAAGACCGCGCCGGTGTCCACCAGCGGCCCGTCGCCGAACTGGACCTTGATGGGCTCCAGGTCGCGCGGAGCACCCGGGAACGGCGCGCCGTCAATGGTGGCGATCGGACTCATGCCGCCCACGGTGTCGGGCTGCGCACCGAAGACCAGCCGCCCGCCGGGCTCGTCGATCAGCACCCCCTGGCCGAGCTCACCCGGCAGGTCGGCGGTCACCAGATGACTGCCACCCGCGTTGGGCCCGATGCCCAGAATGCCGTCGACCGGGGCACCGGCAGAGTCCTGCGCATCGATCGCGGAGAACGGGAAACTGAACAACAACCCGTTGACGACGGTGTGCTCGGCGACGATCCCGTTACCGAAGTCGACCGAGGTCGGGATGTCCAGGCCCACGGTGAAGCCGGCCGGAAACGCCCCGAAGTTGATGTCGTCGAAACTGAAGTGCTGAAGCTCGTTGAGGATGTCTTGGAAGGGTACGTCCCAGATCGAGACCACCAGCCCCCGCGAGCCGGTGTCGAGCGCCACCGAAATCGCTTCTCCCCCACCGATGGAGAGGTCGATGGTGGGCTGACCGAATCCTTCACCGGCGACGGTCAGCGGAACCGAACCGGCGTCGGCGATACTAGCGACCAGGTCGTCGATCTCGGCGCGGGCAGGCGTGGCGCCGGCCATCGCGCCCAAGGTCAGCGTCACCGCTAGTCCCACTGGTGCAGCAGATCGAACCCTGCCGACCCTGCCTCTCAGGCTAATCACAGATGGAGTTTAATCACCTCCAGGAAACTGGTCAATGTTTCAAAAACCGCCGCCTTTCCGAGACTGTCTGCTTGAGCCGGCTCGCGATGGTCCGAACTCACATCGGCGCGCTCCGTAGGATGACCTGCGTGGACGCGCTGGCCGACCTGATCGCCGCCCTGCCCGACGGCATGGTGGTCACCGATCCGACGATCACCGACGGCTACCGGCAGGACAACGCGCTGGACCCGCTGGCGGGCCGGCCGCTGGCGGTGGTGCGCCCACTGCACACCGAGGAAGTACAGACCGTCATGCGCTGGGCCGGTGCGCATCAGGTCCCGGTGGTGACGCGGGGCGCGGGCACCGGACTGTCCGGCGGCGCGACCGCCGTCGACGGGGGGATCGTGCTGTGCACCGAGAAGATGCGCGAGATCACCGTCGACCCCGTCACCCGCACCGCGGTGTGTCAGCCCGGGCTGTTCAACGCCGAGGTGAAAAAGGCCGTCGCCGCGCACGGGCTGTGGTACCCGCCGGACCCGTCGTCGTTCGAGATCTGCAGCATCGGCGGCAATATCGCCACCAACGCCGGCGGGCTGTGCTGCGTCAAGTACGGCGTCACCACCGACTACGTGCTCGGTCTGCAGGTGGTGCTGGCCGACGGCACGGCGGTGCGCCTCGGCGGGCCCCGGCTCAAGGACGTCGCCGGGCTGTCGCTGACCAAACTGTTCGTCGGCAGCGAGGGCACGCTCGGGGTCATCACCGAGGTGACGCTGCGGCTGCTGCCGGCCCAGCCCAATTCCTCGGTGGTGGTGGCCACGTTCGACTCGGTGACCGCCGCGGCCGGGGCGGTGCTCGACGTCTCCGGACGGCTGCGCCCGTCGATGCTGGAGTTCATGGACTCCGCGGCGATCAACGCGGTCGAGGACCAGCTGCGGATGGGGCTGGACCGCGACGCCGCGGCCATGCTGGTGGCCGGCTCCGACGAGCGCGGTCACACCTGCTCGGAGGACATCGCGTTGATGGCCCGGGTGTTTTCCGAGCACGGCGCCAAGGACGTGTTCTCCACCGACGACCCCATCGAGGCCGAGGGTTTCGTGGCGGCCCGCCGGTTCTGCATCCCGGCGGTGGAGGCCAAGGGGCCGTTACTGCTGGAAGACGTCGGCGTGCCGCTGCCGCAGCTGGCCGATCTGATCACCGGGATCGAGAAGATCGCCGCGCAGCACCGGGTGATGATCGCGGTGATCGCCCACGCCGGTGACGGCAACACCCACCCGCTGATCGTGCACGACCCGAGCGATCCCGATGAGGTCCACCGCGCCGAGACCGCCTACGGCGAGATCATGGACCTGGCGATCGCGCTGGGCGGCACCATCACCGGCGAGCACGGCGTCGGGCGGTTGAAGCGGCCGTGGCTGGCCGAGCAGCTGGGGCCCGACGCGATGGCGCTCAACCAGCGGGTCAAGGCGGCGCTGGACCCGCTGAACATCCTCAACCCCGGTTCGGGCATCTAGCCGGACTCCCCCGTCGACCCTGAATCCACCGACGCTCCCCCGGCGTGTCCCGTCGTGGTTTTCCGCTTCGGGCATTGACAGCCGGTGCATCGTGTCGTACGAATGAGACATGACGAGCACTTTGTCTCACCCGAAGTTCGTGCCGTGCAACGCCGAGACCTGGCCCAACCCGTGGCCGATGTACGCCGCGCTGCGCGAGCACGATCCGGTCCACCACGTGGTCCCGGCCGACGACCCCGACCAGGACTACTACGTGCTGTCCCGGCACGCCGACGTCTGGGGCGCCGCCGCCGACCACGAGACGTTCTCCTCGGCCAAGGGCCTGACGATCCAGTACGGCGACCTGGAGATGATCGGCCTGGCTGCCAACCCGCCGATGGTGATGCAGGACCCGCCGGTGCACACCGCGTTCCGCAAGCTGGTGGCCCGCGCCTTCACCCCGGCCCACGTCAAACGACTCGAACCGCAGGTGCGCGACTTCGCGATCGAGCGCATCGAACGGCTGCGCGCCGCCGGCGGCGGTGACATCGTCGCCGAGCTGTTCAAGCCGCTGCCGTCGATGGTCGTCGCGCACTTCCTCGGGGTGCCGCAGGCCGACCGCGCCCAGTTCGACCGCTGGACCGAGGCGATCGTCGCGGCCACCGTCAGCGAGGGCGGCGTTGCCTCGGCCGGGGACGCGGTGATCGAGATGATGACGTACTTCACCGGCCTGATCGAACGGCGCCGCACCGACCCGGGCGAGGACATCGTCTCGCACCTGGTCACCTCGGGTATGGGCGCCCCCGGCGATGACGCCGGGGTCTTCGCCATCCTGGCGTTCGCGTTCACCATGGTCACCGGCGGCAACGACACCACCACCGGAATGCTGGGCGGCTCAGCGACATTGCTGCATCGCCACCCCGACCAGCGCCGGATGCTCATCGACGACCCGGCGCTGCTGCACGAGGCGATCGAGGAACTGCTGCGGATGACCTCACCGGTGCAGGGCCTGGCCCGCACCGCCACCCGCGACGTCACGATCGGCGACACCACCATCCCGGCCGGCCGCCGAGCGCTGCTGCTCTACGGCTCGGCCAACCGGGACGACCGCCAGTTCGGGCCCAACGCCGAGGAACTCGATGTGTTGCGCAAACCGCGGCAGATCCTGACGTTCGGCTACGGCGCGCATCACTGCATCGGCAACCAGGCCGCGCGGATGCAGGCGCGGGTGGCACTGCAGGAACTGCTCGCCCGCTGCCCGGACTACGCCGTCGACGAAGCCGGCATCCGCTGGGCCGGAGGCAGTTACGTGCGCCGGCCGCTGACGGTTCCGTTCACCGCCGCGGCATGATGGCCGGGCGGGCGTGGCTGTCGGCCCAGCGCGGCGAGCTGGCGGCCGAGAAGATCCTCGACGCGGCCGAGGCGCTGTTCGCCGAGCACGATCCCGGCTCGGTCGGCATGAACGAGATCGCCCGCGCCGCAGGATGTTCCCGCGCCACGCTGTACCGGTACTTCGACAGTCGTGACGCGCTCTACACCGCCTACGTCCACCGCTGGGCCAACGCGCTGTATCACGAGCTGACGCAGAAGCTGGCCGGTGTCGACGACCCGGCGCAGCGGCTGGTCACCGGGATCACCGAATCACTGGCGTTGGTGCGGGCCAACCCGGCGCTGGCGTCGTGGTTCGCCGAGACCGGCCCGCCGATCGGTGCCGCGATGGCCGAACGCTCCGACGTCATCACGGTGATGGTCACGACGTTTTTGTCCGCGCTGGGCGACGACGATGCCGAGGCGGTGCAGCAACGCGCCCGCTGGGTGGTGCGGGTGATGACGTCGATGCTGAGCTTCCCGGGCCGCGACGCCGACGACGAGCGGGCGATGCTGACCCAGTTCGTGGTGCCGGTGGTCACACCCGGCCGGCTCAGCTCGGCCTAGGGGTATTGGGGAGTTGCCCAGCCTCACTCGAAGATCGCGGGACAGCCAACGCAGTCGTGCTGGCCGCGAGGTGGAATTTCACGACGCGACACGCCCGTGGCACGTCGTCAGATTCCACCTGGGGCATCCGTTTCCGTACCCCCACATCGGGCCGAAGCCCCACTAACGCTTTCAGCGAACCCGGGTGCGTGGACGATCGCCTTACCGATTTGTCGCTCCGAGGCGGGCAACTATCGCTATAGGGTCTGGCCGCGAACGCTCAAGTACGCACCCGGGTGAACCGGTGCAGCAGCCACGACACCGGCACGGTGACCGCCATGGTCGCCAGGAACAGATTCACCATCGAACCGGTGTAGACCGGGCTGCGCAGTACCTCCACCATCACCACCTCCATCAGCACCAGGTGGACCAGGAATATCTCGTAGGAGATCTCACCCAGCCACACCATCGGCCGGCTCGCCAGCAACCGCGCATACCAGCCGCGGTTGCCCAGCGCCAGCGGAGCCACCGCCAGCGTGGCGATCGCGGCGTAGAAGATCGCCTTGACCAGTGCCTCCGACGTTCCGGTGGGTGACGTAGTGGGTTCCCCGGCGATCGGGGTGGATGCGATCAGATAACAGATGAGCGCCAACGGAATCGCCACGAACCCGTAGCACCGCACCCCCATCGCCTGCAGCACCGCCAGGGCCATGCCACCGAGGAACCACAGCAGATAGGTCGGCAGCCATAGTCGGGCGCCGTCGGGCAGGAAATCGGTGGTGTGCACCAGGATCAGCCACGCCGGGGTGATCATCGCCAGCCCCGTCAGCCCGGCCAGCAGCCGCACCGGCCGCCACTGCCCCCGGCACAGCCAGACCAGCAGGAGATAGGCCAGCGCCGGCAGCACCACATAGAAGGCCACCTCCACCGCCAGGCTCCACATCTGGGTCAGCCCCTGATGCAGGTAACCGAACATGTAGTTGTCGGTGTAGATCTGCGTCAGTGTCAGGTTGCGCGCCAACCCGATCCAGTTGTGGCCGGGGTTGGGTCCGGCGGTGCGGTAGTGGTAGAGCAGATAGGCCAGCAACACCGTGACGACGTAGGCGGGCATGATGCGCCGCACCCGGTGCCAGGCATACCGGCGCACCGACGGCGCCGGACGGCCCAATGCGGTGGCCCGCACCCAGGGCCGGAACAGCAGGAAACCGGAGAGCACGAAGAAGATCGGCACCCCGATCTCCATGCGTGAGCCCAGCAGGCCGGCGTAGCCGTGGGTGTACTTGCCGGTGGTGTAGGCAGCGTGGGTGCCCACGACCAGCAGCGCGGCCACCGCGCGCACGCCGGTCAGCGAGGCGACCCGATCGACGTGGGCGACCTGCTCCAGCCCGCCCTGGGCGACCTCGTCCTGCTTCAGCGTCATCCCGTCCGTTTCCGGTGCGGCCCACCGTCACCGCGGCGGTCGGGTTTGCCGGACGGCCGGTCGCGGCGCAGGTTGATCAGCTGTCCCTGGATGCGGGTCTGCTCCAGTGCCTTGAAAGTCTTGCCCGACAGCTTGGCCGGCAGTTCCACCAGCGAATGGTCCACCCGGATGCTGATGTGGCCGAAGTCGCTGCGGTGCAGGCCGCCCTCGTTGGCCAGCGCTCCGACGATGGCCCCGGGGCTGACCTTGTGGCGCTTGCCCACCGCGATCCGGTAGGTGGCGAAACCGTCCTTCGGGGGCCCCTTGCGCGCGTCTTTGCGATCGCGCCGATCGAACTTCTCCCGCGACCGGCGTTCGGCCGCAGGCGGTTCCGGCTCCATCAGGAACGCCTCTCCGTCGCGGGACTGCAGCGCCAGCGCGGCGGCGATGTCGGCCATCGGCACGTTGTGCTCGCGGCTGTACTCCTCGACCAGGCTGCGGAACACATCGGTGCCCGATGCGCCCAGCGTGGCGGTGATCGAGTCGGCGAACTTGGCCACCCGCTGGGCGTTGACGTCCTCGACGGTGGGCAGCGTCGACTCGCTCAGCTTCTGGCGGGTCGCCTTCTCGATCGCCTTGAGCAGGTGGCGTTCCCGCGGGCTGACGAACAACAGCGCGGTCCCCGACCGGCCGGCCCGGCCGGTACGGCCGATGCGGTGCACGTAGGCCTCGGTGTCGTGCGGGATGTCGTAGTTGACCACGTGTGAGATGCGTTCGACGTCCAGGCCGCGGGCGGCGACATCGGTGGCGACCAGGATGTCGATGGCGCCGTTCTTGAGGGAGGCGATGGTCCGCTCCCGCTGCGCCTGGGCGATGTCACCGTTGATCGCCGCCGCGGAAAACCCTCGGGCGCGAAGCTTTTCGGCAACCTCCTCGGTGGCCTGCTTGGTGCGAACGAACACGATCATCGCCTCGAAGGACTCGACTTCGAGCACCCGAGTCAGCGCGTCCATCTTGCGCGGGCCGGCGACCTCGATGTAACGCTGCGAGATATTCTCCGCCGTGGTGGTTTTCGCCTCGACGGTGACCTCGACCGGATCATGCAGATAGCGGGCGGTGATGCGGCGGATCGCCGGCGGCATCGTCGCCGAGAACAACGCCACCTGCTTGTACTCCGGGGTGTCGGCCAGGATGCGCTCGACATCCTCGGCGAAGCCCATCTGCAGCATCTCGTCGGCCTCGTCGAGCACCAGATAGTCCAGATGCGACAGGTCCAGGCTGCCGCGTTCCAGGTGGTCGATGATGCGGCCCGGGGTGCCGACCACCACTTGAGCGCCCCGCTTCAGCCCCGACAGCTGCACGGCATAGGAGGCACCACCGTAGATCGGCAGCACATTGACCCGCGGCAAGTGCGCGCCGTAGCGCCCGAACGCCTCGGACACCTGCAGGGCCAGCTCCCGGGTGGGCGCCAGCACCAGCGCCTGGGTCGCCCTGCTGTCGGTGTCGATGCGCGACAGGATCGGGATGGCGAACGCCGCGGTCTTGCCGGTGCCGGTCTGGGCCAGGCCGACCACGTCGGAGCCCTCCAGCAACGCCGGGATGGTGGCGGCCTGAATCGCCGACGGCGTCTCGTAGCCGACGTCGGCGACGGCCTGCAGCACCGAAGAGTGGATCTGCAGGTCGGCGAAGGTCGGGGCGGGTGAGTCGGGCAACGGCCCAGCGGGGGCATCAGGCGAGGTCATAGCGCTTAGCAGTCTACGGGCAACCGAGCGCCGCCCGTCCCGCAGCGGATTCCTCACACTCGAGGCTCGGCCGCGCCTCCCGGTGTTGCCGGCCCCGCGACGGTACGGTGCCCGATGTGTTGGGTGCCGCAAGACCGCTAGCCGTGGTCGCAGCGATCGGCGCAGCCCTGGCGGCCGGCTGCGGCTCGGGCGACTCCACCGTCGCCAAGACGCCGCAGAACACCAGCCCGCCCGCCACGCCTGAGGCGACCACCACCACGTCGGCGACCGGCAGCCCGGCGCCGGCCGACCCGTGCGAGGTCAACCTGACCGCCCCGGCGATCGCCGAGGCCGTCGCGCAGCTTCCCCGCGACCCGCGCAGCAGTCAACCGTGGAGCCCGGAGCCGCTGGCCGGCAACTACAACGAGTGCGCCGACCTGTCGGCGGTGATCGTGAAGGCCAACACCAACGCCGAACACCCCAGCACACGCGCCGTGCTGTTTCACCGCGGCGCGTTCATCCCGCAATCGGTGCCGGACACCTACGGGTTCAACGGGATCGACCTGGCGCACTGCACCGCCGACACCGTGGCCCTCAAGAACGCCAGCGGCATCGCCGGGTTGACCGGCCTGGTGAAGTTCCGCTGGAACGGCAACGGCGTGGAGATCATCGGCAACACCGCCCGATAGGCAACCGTCAGTGGGTTGACTCTGCGTCCAGGGCGGCGACACGCCGACAACCGTCGCCCTGAACGCAGCATCAAGCGTGCAGCCCTCAGCCCAGATCACCGGGCAGGGGACGCCGCCCGAAGTCGTCGGTGTCGTCGGGGTCCTCCCGGTAGTGCCGGTTGCGGCGCGACGACGTCGTGCCGGTGATCCCGAACTTGGCCAGCACGTCACACACCGGTTCCTGCTCGGCCACGGAACGGAAATGGCGCCCACCGTCGACCTGAAAGCCGTTGTGGTGCACCGGTGTCGGTTCAGGTTTCGGCGGAAAAACCGGCACCGCCACCGGCGGCAGCTCGACGGTCAGCGGATCGGTGGTGGGCTCATGGTCGCGGGTGTCACGCGCCACCGGCCGCCGGGGTTCGTGACGGACTTCCCGGGCCCGGGGCACCACCACCGGGATCAGCTCGGTCGGCTCATCGACCTCGCGGGGCGGGCTGAACGCGGCGAAGCGACGGGGCAGGCTGACGCGCTCCACCACGGGGGCATCGAGACGCTGCGGGTCGTCGAGCTCGTCGAGGTCGTTGAAATCGTCCAGGTCCTCGAAATCGTCGACCGGCAGCGGTGTGCGGCGGGCGGGTTCGATGACGAAGCCGACCAGAAACAGCGCGGCGACCACACCGAACAGTGCGACGAACGCGGGCAGCAGGGTCGACTCCGACATCGCCGCCGCGAACGGCTCGTGCAAGAACTCCGGCAGTTGCAGGGTCCCGGTCCCGGGGCGACGGCCCTCCGGCATCGGCGGCAGGTCGGCGGAGATCCGCGACGTCATGAAGGCGGCCATCCCGGCACTGCCCAGCACCGCCCCGACCTGGCGGGTGGCGTTGTAGACCCCGGAGCCGGCGCCGGCCAGGTGCGGCGGCAGGTTGCGGGTGGCGGTGGCGGCCAGCGGCGACCAGATGAACGCCATCCCGACGCCGACCGCCGCGAACGGCAGCACCAGCCGCCAGATCGGGGTGGTCGGCGTCATCTCGATCGACAGCCAGGTCAGCGCGATCGCCAGCACCGAGAAGCCGAACCCCACCACCGACCGGGGATGGGCCCGGTCGACGATCCGGCCCACCACGGGAGCGAGCAGGCCGGTGGCGATCGCCATCGGCGCGGTCAGCAGCGCCGACCGGGTCGGTGACATCCCGCACACCGCCTGCGCGTAGAACATCACCGGCAGCACCATGGCGGTGGCGGCGAACCCGATGACGGCCACCCCGACGTTGGCCAGGCCGAAGTCGAGGTCGCGGAAGATGTGCAGCGGCACCAGCGGCTCGCCGGCGGTGACCGCCTGCCAGTAGATGAAGACCGCCAGGCACCCGATGCCGCCGACGATCAGCGCCCAGATCCACGGCGCCCACCCCTGCGACTCGCCTTCCTGCAGCGCGAAGACCACCAGGAACATCCCGATCCCGGACAGCACCACCCCGATCACGTCGAACCGGTGCCGATGCACCGGCAGGTCGGGGATCAGCACGAACGCCAGACCTAGGCCGACGACCCCGATCGGGACGTTGACGAAGAAGATCCACTCCCAGCCCAGCCGGTCCACCAGCACGCCACCGGCCAGCGGCCCGATCAGCGTGGCGACTCCGGCGGTCGCGCCCCACACGCTCATCGCCATGCCGCGGCGGTCGGCGGGGAAGGTCCGGGTGATCACCGTCAGCGTCTGCGGGGTCAGCAGCGCCGCGCCGACGCCCTGCACCGCCCGCGCGGTGATCAGCATCCCGATGCCACCGGCCAGGCCGCACCACAGCGACGCGGCGGTGAACACCGCCAGCCCGAGCAAGTAGAGGTTCTTCGGGCCGAGACGGTCGCCGAGCCGGCCGGCGACCAGCAGCGGCACCGCGTAGCCCAACAAGTAGGAGCTGGTGACCCAGATCACCGTGTCGTAGCCGATGTCGAGCGCGGCCATGATGCTGGGATTGGCGACCGCCACGATCGTGGAATCCACCAGGATCACGAAGAAGCCGAGCATCATCGCCCACAGCGCGTTCCACGGGTTGGTCGATCCGCCCGGGTCGGGCGCGCGCACGGCAGCAGAACGCGCGCCGTCGACGCGTTTCGCGTGATCGCCGGGTCGGGTCCGGCCGCTCGCAGTACTCAAGCGCCGCCCCTCCCATCGCTGCGCTCCGCGGTTCCGGGCATAAAGCCGCCTGCTGCGACGCTACGGACAGATGTTGACTTCAACAACTCGGGTCACCGGTGGGCCGATTCGCTGCCAAGCTATGCCCGGGCTGTTGAAACGGGTAAACCACTATCCGGGCGTTAGCCTGAACATCAAGGATGCGAAACGGGAGGCAACCATGGGCATCTTTCGACGCCGGCGGCCTGCGCAGGAGTCGGTGCCCGCCTTCGGCGATGAGAAGCCCGGCATGGCGGCCCGGGTGCTTTCGCGGGTCATCGAACGCAGCGAGCGGGTGCAGGGCCCGGCGGTCCGCGCCTACGTGCAGCGGCTGCGCCACAGTGATTCCGACAACACCCCGGCGCGGGTCGTGGCGAAACTGGAGAAGCGCTACCTGGCGGCGGTGACGGCCAGCGGCGCCGCGGTGGGGGCCACCGCGGCGGT
>CAYNJD010000047.1:0-15205 GCA_964397355.1 uncultured Mycobacterium sp.
GACAGAAGTGACGAACGCGCCGCGGGAAGCGCGGTTTCAGCGGCTGCGCACCGTCTCGGCGACGCTCTCCGCGATCGCACGGGCGGCGTCGGCGTCGGCGGCTTCCACCATCACCCGGATCAGCGGCTCGGTTCCCGAGGGCCGCAACAGGATCCGGCCGGTATCGCCGAGTTCCTCCTCGGCGCGCTGCAGCGCGGTGCGCACCGCCAACCGGCTCATCGCGGCGGCCTTGTCGGTGACCTCGACGTTGATGAGCACCTGCGGCAGCGTGCGCATCGCCGAAGCCAGCCCGGCCAGTGGCAACCCGGTCTGCGCCATCCGGGCCATCAGCCGCAGGCCGGTGATGATGCCGTCGCCGGTGGTGGCCAGCTGCGGCAGCACGATGTGGCCGGACTGCTCACCGCCGAGGGTGAAACCGCCGGCCCGCAGCTGCTCGAGCACGTAACGGTCGCCGACGTCGGTGGTGCGCACCTCGATGCCGGCCTCGCGCATCGCCAGGTGCAGTCCCAGGTTGCTCATCACGGTCGCCACCAGGGTGTCGCCGGCCAGTTCGCCGGCGTCACGCATGGCCAGCGCCAGCACCACCATGATGGCGTCGCCGTCGATCACCTCACCGGCGGCGTCGACGGCCAGGCACCGGTCGGCGTCGCCGTCGTGGGCCAGGCCCAGATCCGCACCGTGGGCCCGCACCGCCTCACGCAACGGCTCCAGGTGCGTCGAGCCACACCCGTCGTTGATGTTGAGTCCGTCGGGGTCGGCGTTGATCGCGATCACGGTGGCGCCGGCGGCGCGGTAGGCCCGCGGCGCCGCCTCGGAGGCCGCGCCGTGCGCGCAGTCCACCACCACGGTCAGGCCGTCGAGCCGGGTGCGGCTGGTCTCACCGAGGTGGCGCAGGTAGCAGTCCAGGGCGTCTTTGGCGTCGACGACCCGGCCCAGCCCGTCGCCGATCGGGCGCAACCCCGGCCCGGCGGCGACCAGGTCCTCGATCCGATCCTCGGTGGCGTCGTCGAGCTTGTGGCCTCCCGGGCCGAAGAACTTGATGCCGTTGTCGGGCATCGGGTTGTGCGACGCGGAGATCATCACCCCGAAGTCGGCTTGATAAGCGCTGGTCAGGTAGGCCACCGCCGGTGTCGGCAGCACCCCGGCGCGCAGCACGTCGACGCCCTGGCTGGCCAGCCCGGCGATGACGGCGGCTTCCAGCATCTCGCCGCTGGCCCGCGGGTCACGCCCGACGACGGCCGCCCGCCGCGTGGTGCCGGTGGCCAGTTGTTGTGCCGCGGCGCCGCCCAGCGCGACGGCCAGTTCCGCGGTCAGTTCGCGGTTGGCGACGCCCCGGACGCCGTCGGTGCCGAAAAGTCGACCCATGCAGATCAATCTCCCATGCTTACCGGCTGTGAACCTCGCGACACGGCGCACCGATGCGACGTAGCGAGGTCCACAGCCGGCAGCAGAAAATCAGCGCTTGCTGTACTGCGGCGCCTTGCGGGCCTTCTTCAGCCCGTACTTCTTGCGCTCGGTGGCCCGCGGGTCGCGGGTCAAGAAGCCGGCCTTCTTCAGCACCGGCCGGTCCTCGGGCTGCACCAGGATCAGCGCCCGGGCCAGCGCCAGCCGCAGCGCACCGGCCTGGCCGGAGGGCCCGCCGCCGTCGAGGTGGGCGTAGACGTCGAAGCTCTCCAACCGGTCCACGGTCACCAGCGGGGCCTTGATCAGCTGCTGGTGCACCTTGTTGGGGAAGTAGGCCTCCAGGCTGCGCCCGTCCAGGTCGAACTTGCCGGTGCCGGGCACCAGCCGCACCCGCACCACGGCCTCCTTGCGGCGGCCGACGGTCTGGATGGGGCGGCCCAGGTCGTGGGGCTCGTAGCTCGGCGCGGCCTCGGGAGCCACCTCCGCGGCCTCAACAGCCTCCGTGACCTCAGTGGTCTCAGGGGTACCTTCGGTTGCCGTCTCGGTCATTGCGTCACCTGCTTGATTTCGTACGGGACCGGCTGCTGGGCGGTGTGCGGGTGCTGCGGGCCGGCGTAGACGCGCAGCTTGCGCTTGATCTGACGACCCAGCTTGTTCTTGGGCAGCATGCCGACGATCGCCTTCTCCACGACGCGGTCGGGGCGGGTCTCCATCATCTCGGCGACGGTGCGCTTGCGCAGCCCGCCGGGGTAGCCCGAGTGGCGGTAGACGAACGTGCGCTTGGGCTTGTCGCTGCTGATGGCGACCTTGTCGGCATTGATGACGATGACGAAGTCACCACCGTCGACATTCGGCGTGAATGTCGGCTTGTGCTTGCCGCGCAGCAGGGTTGCTGCCGCAACGGCGAGCCGGCCGAGCACCACGTCGGTGGCGTCGATGACATACCACGACCGCGTGGTGTCACCCGCCTTCGGCGTATAGGTGGGCACAGCGCTTACCTCTCGTTATTCGGGTGCTACCCGATTCTGCGGATCCCGGTACGAGCCGGGTGCCGGTCCGGCGTGGACGGGCGGGGTGGTTCTCGGCGACCGACAGTGACCCGAGGACCCGCTGTACCGAAACGGCACCGCACGCCAACCGGTGCAGCTTACCGGCGGGGATCCGCCCAGGTCAAAACGGGGTTGAGCCGGTGTGGCCCCGACGGCTCTCCTCCGATCGGGGCCACACCGGGTGCGGGGGCGGTCTCTCCTACCTCCCCCAAGCCCCGGCGGCGCGGCGGTCGGCGTCGGCGACGTCTGCCGCGCCGTCGCGCACCGCATTGCCCAAGTCGAACAGGATCTGGTTGAGCGCGTTGACGGCCTGCTGCCACCGCAGCTGCTCGGCGTGATACGCCCCGGCCGCCTCCCGCGTCCATACCTGCTGCAGCGGCGCGATCTGCGAGCGCAGCTGTTCCAGCGCGCCGTTGAGCCGGCTGGCCGTGGAGTGGATCTCCTGGCGCACGGCGTACTCGATCTCCTCGAAGTTGTATGACAGTGCGGTGTCCATGTGATGCCCCTCAGATGCTGTCGCCGGCGGCGGCGATGTGGCGCGAGTGGGTCTCGGCCACCTCCCGCAGCACACGTTCGTTGTGGCGGATGGTCTCGGCGATGCGGGCCAGGGCGTGGTGCAGGCTCAGCGATTCGGAGTTCCAGCGGTCCAGCACGTCCTGGAACCGGGCCGCGGCCAGCCCTGACCAGACCGATGCCGGTACGGCCCGCATCCGGCCGACGAACGCCTGCAGCATGCCGCGGATCTCCTCGTTGCGGGCGTCGGTTTCGGCCGCGACGGCGAGCATGACGTCGAAGTCGGCGCTGAGTGTGGTGCTGGCTGCTGGTGTGGTGGTCACGTCTTCCCCTGCCGGTTGTTCGCTGTTATGTGATTCGACGGCGACGGGGCGGTTTCGGTTCCCATCAGTTCAGCCCACCGCATGCGCCGAGCGCACCGCCTGCTCGCACACCGGGCGCAGCGCGTCGTCGCCGCCGGGCCCGCTCTGACACCCGATGCCGATCCGCACCGCGTGATCGACCAACACCGCCCAGTCGACGTGGCGGCTGCCGCGAACCTCCCGGTAGGTCACCGCGGGCCGGCCCGCGCTGCTGCCGGCCGGGTCGAAGCCGACGAACACCCCCGGCGTCTCGGCGTCGGCGAGTTGCAGGGCCCGCTGCAGCGGTTCGGCGATGGCGTCCAGGGCCTCGCCGGGGGCCGGGGCCTGGGTGATGTGCAGCATCAGGTGCGGGTCACCCGGCGAGGCGACCTCCACCCGGGCCGATCCGGGGCCGGCGGTGACGCGCCGCACCGGCCAGTCCGCCGGAACCTGCACCGCCACCCGGCCTTCCACCAGATTGGTCAGCGGAGTCTCGGTGTCCGGGTGGGCGCGCAGGCCCACCGCGACGACGCTCAGCGCGGCCGCGGCGACCAGCGGCACCCGCAGCCGCCCGCCGGTGCGGGCCGGTGCCGGGGCGGGCTTCGGGGCTGTCGGGCGGGCCTCGACGCGGCTGACCGGCAGCTCGTCGACCACCGAGACCTCGCCGGGCAACCGTTCGGCGATCATGGCCGCCAACGCTTGTGCGCCACCGACCCCGGCCGGTGCGTCGATCACCACTGTCTCGTGATCCCGGGCCTCGGCGGCCACCCGGCGCGCGACGGCTTCGGCCACCTCCTCGGGCGCCCCGATGCGCGGTTCGGCGACGGTGTCGTCGGCGGTGACGGCCACCAGCCGCGCGGCGATCTCGACGACCACCGCGGCCTGGAATGCCTCGCGCAGCAGCTGTGAGCGCGCCTGGGTGAGGGTGTCGTCGGCCAGCCCGCGTGCGGCGGCGGCGACCAGCTGCAGCCGCCGGTCCGGCCACCAGGACGGGTGGATGAGCTGCATCGATTCGACAGGCGCGGGGCAGGCCAGCACACTGCGCAGCAGTTCCGGGGTGGGCACCGGCTGACCGTCGACCAGCGCGACCGGGTCGTCGATCCACTCCAGCGCGGCCGCCGCGTCAATGGCTTCTGCTGCGCCGCAACATAACCGGCGTACGGTTGCCGGTCCGGCCTCGATGACCGCGCGGTGCGTCACGGTTCCCACGCCACCTGGATGAGCCGCTCACCGCCGGCGCGGGTGACCAGCGTGCCCCGGCCCGGCGGCAGCGGTGCCGGCCGGACCGAACCGATCAGCGGGCCGTCGGCCGCATCCCCGCTCATCACCAGCCCCATGGCGCCCACGTCGTGCAGCGCGGCCAGCACCGGCTCGTACATCGCCCGGGATGCCCCGCCGCTGCGCCGGGCCACCACCAGGTGCAACCCGAGATCGCCGGCGTGCGGCAGGTATTCCAGCAGCGGGGTCAGCGGATTGCCGGCGGCGGTGGCCACCACGTCGTAGTCGTCGACGATGACGTAGATCTCCGGGCCGGACCACCACGAGCGCTCCCGCAGCTGCTGTGGGCCGACATCGGGGCCGGGCAGCCGCCGGGCCAGCCGGTCGATCACCCCCGGCAGCAGCTCGCCGCAGGCCGGCGCGGACATCGCGTAGCCGGCCAGGTAAGCGGTGTCGACGACGCCGAGCAGCCCGCGGCGGTAGTCGATGACCAGCAGCTGCGCCTGCTCGGCGGTTCGGGTCCGCATGAGTTCCCGGCACAGCGTGCGCAGTACCGCGGTTTTGCCGCATTCGTGATCGCCCAGGATCAGCAGGTGCGGTTGCCGTTCGAAATCGATTGTCACCGGCTGATGTTCGTCGACGCCCAGCACCGGCCGGTCGCTGGCCGCGGTGAGCGTGGCGCGGTCCACCACGTTCGGCAGCAGTGGAATCGGCGGCGCGGTGTAGTCGGTGCGCCGCAACGGCTCCCAGCCTTGCGGTTGCGCCACCAGCATCTGCAGGCCCTCGGGTGTCAGGCCGCGGCCGGGCCGCCCGGCCGGCACCCGCTGCGCTTGCCGGCGGTCCAGTTCGGATTCGGCGGGGTCGCCCAGCCGCAGCTCGATCCGGGTGCCGATCAAATCCCGTAGTGCGGGCCGGATCTCGGCCCACCGCGACGCGGACAGCACCACATGCACGCCGTAGGACAGCCCGCGGCCGGCCAGCGCGGTGATCGTTGCCTCCACATCGAATTCCCGGCACAGCTGCGCCCACCCGTCGATCACCAGGAACACCGCACCGGGCGGATCGTTGCCGGCCGGCTGCGTCTCCCGCCGCTCCAGGATCGCCGCCATCTCGGCGACGGTGCGCCGCACCAGTTCGGGTTGCCCGCGCCCGGCCACCGTGCCCACCTGTGGCAGCGAATCCAGCGCGGACAGCGCGCCGCCGCCGAAGTCCAGGCAGTAGAACACCACCCGCGTCGCATCGTGGGTGGCGCTCAGCGCGGCGATCACGGTGGCCAGCGTCGTCGACTTGCCCGATTGCGGTGCGCCGACGACCGCGACGTGCCCGGAACCGCCGTCCAGCCGGACCGTCAGCGGGGTGCGTCGCTGCTCGAACGGGCGATCCACGATGCCGATCGGCACGCTCAGGTCGGGGTGGTCGTCGTCGAGCAGCGCGCCCAGCGCCGGCGAGTCCCGCAGCGGCGGCAGCCAGATCTGTCGGGCCGGCGGGCCGTGCCCGGCCATCCGGTGCAGCACCGCCTGCAGCACGCTGCGCCCGTCCGGTTCGGATGCCTCAGCCGGTGTGCTCGGCGCGGCCGTGAACACCCGTACTTCGGTTGGGGCCGTGAGGTGTTGCGGGCAGTCTCCGGAGACGAATGCCGTCTGGAACTTGGTCACCGCGCCGTCGGCGGTGCGCAGGTAACCCGAGCCGGGCGCGTTGGGCAACTCGTAGGCATCCGGCACCCCCAGCACGATCCGCGACTCGGCGGCCGACATGGTCTTCAAGCAAACCCGGTAGGACAGGTGCGAATCCAGGCCGCGCAGCCGGCCCTCTTCGAGCCGCTGGCTGGCCAGCAGCAGGTGAATCCCCAGCGAGCGTCCCAGCCGGCCGATCGCGACGAACGTGTCGATGAACTCCGGGTGCTGATCGAGCAGTTCGGAGAATTCGTCGACGATCACCAGCAGCGCGGGCAGCGCCGGATCAGCGGACCGCCGGGCTTTGTGGTAGGCGCTGATACCGGACACCTTGGCCGCCCGCAGCAGTTCCTGGCGGCGGTGCATTTCACCGGCCAGTGCGTCACGCATCCGTTCCACCAGTTGGGCCTCGTCGGCGAGGTTGGTGATGATCGCGGCGACATGCCCGGCCTGTTCGAAACCGAGAAAGGTTGCGCCGCCTTTGAAGTCGACCAGCACCAGGTTCAGTTGCTCCGGCGAGTGCCGAGATGTCAGGCCCAGTACCAGGGTGCGCAGGAACTCCGATTTGCCCGAACCGGTGGCGCCGACGCACAGCCCATGCGGCCCGCTGCCCCGCTCGGCGGCCTCTTTGATGTCCAGCCGCACCGGGTATCCGTTCGGGCCGACCCCGATCGGGACGCACAATCGCTGCCCCGGCGGGCCGGCCCACGCGGTGGCGGGGTCGAACCGGTCGATGTCATCGATGCCCAGCAGTTGCGGCCAGTCCGCCGCGCCGCGGGTTCGGGCGCCGTAGCCCGCCAGTCGGCGCGCGCACACCACCGCCTCGGTGACGTCGAGAAAGTCCGGCCGGCCCAGCAGGCCGCCGGTATCGCTGAGCGCCGACGCGCTCACCGTCAGCCGCCGGGGCTCCCCCGCGTCCCCGGCGTGCGCCACCGACAGCGCGGCAGCCGTGTCGTCGACGATCACCACGCCGCATTGGGCGTCGGTCTCGATGTCCGACGGGTGCCGGTGATGCGGCAGCCATTTCAGCCAGTCCCAGTGTCCGGGTGGAGACGCGCTGGTCACCGCGATCAGCACGGTGTCGGGGCCGTGCAGCATCGCCAGCTGGCAGATCATCGCCCGCAGCAGCCCGCGCGCCCGGTCGCGGTCGCCGTCGAGCACCAGCCGCGCAGCACCCAGCAGCGGCACCCTGATCGGCACGTCGGGCACGGTCGCGTGGGTGGCGAGGAACCTGTTCACCGCGGTGCCGGTGACCGGATCACCCCGGTGCGCCGCATCGTCGGGTGGTGCCACCAGTCGGGTCGCCAGCGCTGCCGATCCGATGCCCACCCGCACCCGGCCGAATTCGATGTCGCCGGGCCGGCGCTCCCACATCCGGGGGCCACCGGCCAGCGTCCACAGCGCCCGCGGATCCGGGTGCGCCCAATCCAGAAACGTGCGTTGCGTCGCGGCGATCCCGGTGACCGAGTCGCGTAGCGCGGCCAGATAGCGCAGGTAGTTGTCACGGTCGTCATCGATGCCGGTTGCAGAGCCGCGGTTGCGCCCGGCCAGCACCGCCGCCACCGCCGAGGCGAGCATCATCAGCGGCAGCAGCGCGAACACCGGGCTGCGCGCAACCGGGCCGCCCGACCGGTAGACCACGGCGGTCATGGCGAGCATTCCGACCGCCAGCGCGACCGGCAGCAGCCGGGTCAGCGCCAGCCCGGATTCCGGTTGGGGCAGCGATGGTGGTGCGGCGACGGTGATTTCACCGTCCGATGGCGCCGGCGGCGGGCTCGCAGTCGGTTCCATCGGCACACCGTAGACAGCGGCCGTAGCACCGGCAAGTCAGCTGTGGAACACCGAAAACCCCGAAGCCGTCGCGGCGGTAGCGTCCGGCCTAGCCGAGAACGAGAGGGGCCGCCAGGTGTCGACTGCGGATTCGGGGCTGCGCCGGGTGGCGGTGTATACCGACACCGTTCACACCGACCTGACGCTGCCGGCCGGGGTGCCGGTCGCGGCGCTGATCCCCGCGATCGTCGACCTGCTGCCGCGCCGCGCCGGTCTGCCCGCATTGGGCCACTACCGGCTTGGCGTGCCCGGCAGGACACCGCTCGACGGCGCGAAATCCCTCACGCAGCACGGGATCCGCGATGGCACGGTGCTCGTGCTGACCCGCGCCGAGAACACCGTCACCGAACCGCGGTTCGACGATCCCGCCGAACAGGTGGCGAGCACCGTACGGACAGCGGCACGGCCGTGGACTCCGGTGGCGCGCCGGCTGACCGCCACGCTCACGGCATCCGGGCTGGCCGGTGTGGCCGGTTTCGTGTCGGTTCCCGGCGGGCCCGGCGCCCCGAACGCGTTGCTGGCCGTGGCCGCGGCCGGGACGGTGGCGGTGTCGGCGGTGCCGTCCAGCGGTTGTAGCGGCGTGGTGCGCGTGACGCTGTGCTGCCTGGCCGGGGTGGCGGTGCTGGCTGCTGTGGTGGGGATGGCCTGTGCCGCAACGGGGATTTCATTGCAGGCAGTCGGTGCGGCAGTGGCCGCCGCCGCGGTGGCGCTGGTGCGGGTCGCCGGCCGGGCTGCCGCCATCGTCACCGGGCTGTCCCGCCGGCCGGCTGGTGCCAAGGCGGCCCACGATCTGCTGACCGGGCTGGTGGCCGGGGCGTCGGCGGCGGCGGTGTCGGGCGCTGTCGGCGTGGCCATCGGAGCGCCGGGTGCCGAGGCGCCCCCCGTGGTCGGCGTCGCGTTCACGGCGGCGGCAGGCGCGGCGCTGATACTGCGGGCACGCTCTCACACCGACGCCCTGCAGATCGCGGCGCTGATCGCCGGCGGGGCCGCCGTGATCGGCATCGCCGTGCTCACCTCAGCGGCACGAGTGCAGATGCAGCAGCCGTGGCATGCGGCGTGGGCCGCCGGATTAGCGGCATTCACCGTGGTTTTCGGGTTTGTCGGCCCGACGCGATCACCACTGGCTGTGCGCGGCGCCGAAGTCCTGGAGGGCCTGGTGCTGGGCACCCTGGTGCCGCTGGCATGTTGGCTGTGCGGTGTCTACGGCGCCGCCCGTGGCCTGAGCCTGGGCTGATCCCGTGCACACCAAGGTCGCTCGGATCGTCGTGGCCGCCGCTTTCGCCGGCTCGACCCAATACGTGCCGGTGGCCAACGCGGTCGCACCGCCCCCGATCGACAACACCCGGTTACCCGCCCCCGCCCCGGCCGCACCCGCCCACGCAACACTGCAACGCGAGGTGTGTGCGGTGCCGACATGGGATCCCGCCGTGACCTCTCACCAGCTCGACGGAATGAACCTGCCCGCGGTGTGGGCACTGACCCGCGGGGCCGGCCAGCGGGTTGCGGTGATCGACACCGGTGTGGCACCGCATCGCCGGCTGCCCGGCCTGGTGGGCGGCGGCGACTACGTGTTCACCGGCGACGGCAGCCAGGACTGCGACGGGCACGGCACGCTGGTCGCCGGAATCATCGGGGCCGCAGCCGATCCCGCCAGCGACCGGTTCAGCGGGCTGGCGCCGCAGGCTCGGGTGATCGGGATTCGCCAATCCAGCGCCAGGTTCGCCGCCACCGGTGACACCCCGGGTGTCGGCGACGTCGACACCCTGGCCAAGGCGGTACGCACCGCGGCCGACCTGGCCGCGTCGGTGATCAACATCGCCGCGGTGGCGTGCCGGCCGGCCGGCTCGGAGCTCGACGACCGCGCGCTCGGTGCCGCGCTGGCATACGCGGTCGAGGTGAAGGGCGCCGTGGTGGTCGCGGCGGCCGGCAACACCGACGACGGCTGCGAAGCCGGGATGATCGTCACCCCGGCCTGGTACGACGACTACGTGCTGACCGTCGGGTCGGTGGATTCCCGCGGTGCCCCTTCGGCATTCAGCCTGCCCGGCCCCTGGGTGGACGTGGCCGCGCCGGGCGAGGGCGTGCTGTCGCTGAGCACCGTCGGGGACGCGATGGCCAACACCATCGGCGGATCCCCGATCCACGGCACCAGTTTCGCCGCGCCGGTGGTCAGCGGGCTCGCGGCGCTGATCCGATCCCGCTTCCCGGACTGGACGCCTCGGCAGGTGACCGAGCGGATCAAGGCCACCGCGCACCATCCGCCCGGCGGCCGCGACGATGCCGTCGGCGCCGGCGTGATCGACCCGCTGGCGGCGGTCAGCCTCGACGCGGCGCCCGAACCGGCCCGGCCGGCCACAGTCCCACCGGCCCTTCACCCGCCGGCCGCCGAGCCCACCCAGCCGGCCGCACAACCCGCCGGGCTTCGCACCGCGGGCATCGGAACCGTTGTGCTGGTCGCGGTTTTGATCGCATCCGTCACGGCGCGGGTGGCGGCACGGCTGCGACATCGCGGACCCGCAGCGCCTGCTCCCGACTGAGCCGCGGGCCGGCCGGCAACCCGGCCAGCACCGGCCACGGCACCGCGACCGGCGCCGGCGGCAGGCCCAGACTGCGCGCCCCGGCGTCGTCGTCGACGGTGAACCGCACCCCGGACTCGTCGATCAGATAGTCGGCGCCGGCGCGCACGTAGGCGCTGCGGCCGGCCGGCAGATAAACCGCGTCCAGCGCGGGTCCCGGGCCGTCGGCCTGCGCCAGCACCGTCGGCGCCGCACCGGCCGGCAGCGGCAGCCCGACACCGGCCGACAGCGTGATCCCGGCCGGGTCGTCGGCGCGCCAGTGCGCGCACAGGGTCGTCGCGGCGGCGGGCAGCATCGCGACGCGGCCGGTGAACTCCGCCGGCGGGCCTTCGGGGATCGCGTTGAGCAGCACCGACGAGACCGACTGTGGCGGCGCTGATTCCAGCAGCGGATCGGTGGGGCTGACCGGGATCCGCCGGCCGCGCAGCAGCAGGTGGCCGGCCCCGGACGCCGAGCGGACCGACACCGCCTCGTCGGGGTCGATCACGGCCGGCGGCTCGGCCCCGGCGAGCAGCGTGGTGCCGCCCGGATCGTCGCACACCGACCACGTCGCCGTCGGCTCCAGCGGGGCACCGAGCACGCCGGGGGCTCCCGGTATGCCCAACGGCGGGCCGCGGCGCGCCCGCCCGATCTCGGCGGCGGTCACCGGCCGCGGGTCGGCGGCACCGGCGATCAGCCGGGCCGAGGCGAGGTTGTACACCGGGTGCAGCGTCTCGCCGACCCGCACATACAACGCGCCCGATGCGCGATCCAGCACGATCGGCGCGTCCCCCAGACCCGGTTGCGGCCGCGCGACGGCCAACACCACGGCGCCGGCGGTCACGAGCACCGCGAGCAGGCAGCCCAGCCCCAGCGCCGCCCGTCCCGGCGCCGCCCCGCCGGCCGGTTGCCCGCAGCGCAGCGCCCGCTCCAGCCGGCGGGCCAGATACCGGTGCGCGCTGACCTGCAGTTGTGTCGTCGATCGCCTCGCCATGCGCCTCTGCTTCCGTGCCGCCGACGCTAACCTCGCGCAGCGGCCGGCGGTGTTCGCCCATCCACAGGCCCGCCGCGGCCGACGACCGGCTTCGGTACCATTCCGCTATGCGTTTTGTTCAGTTGAGCAGCATTTTTTCGGCGGTGTTGATGGCCGCGGCACTGCTGACCGTCCCGACCGTGGCGCCGGGCACTGCCCCGGTGGCGTCCGCTTATGACTGCCCGGACGTCGAGGTGATCTTCGCCCGCGGTACCAGCGAGCCGCCCGGCGTCGGCCGGGTGGGCCGGGCGATGATCGACTCGCTGCGCCAGCAGACCGCCAAGACCGTGGACGAGTACGCGGTCAACTACCCCGCCGGCCGGCTGCAGCTGGGCGGCGGCGACGGCGCCAACGACGTGATCCGGCGCGTCAAGGACGCCGCCAACGTGTGCCCCGACACGCAGCTGGTGCTGGGCGGCTACTCGCAGGGCGCCTCGGTGATCGACATCGTCACCGGCACCCAGGTGGCCGGCATCAGCTGGGGAAGTCAGCTGCCCGCCGAGTACGCCGACCAGGTGGTGGCGGTGGTGGCGTTCGGCAACCCGGCCGTACGCACCGGCGGCCCGATCAGCGCGCAGAGCGCCCTGTTCGGCTCGAAGGCACTCGACCTGTGCAACCCGGGCGACCCGATCTGCCACGAGGGTCCCGGCAACGAGTGGACCGATCACACCGACGGCTACATCCCCGCGCTGACCAGCCAGGCCGCCAACTTCATCGCCGGCCGGTTGCGGGCACCCGGGCCACCGCCCCCGCCCGAGCCGTTGGTGCGCTGACCTGCGCCGACGGGGTTAGTTAGCTCATCAAGTATTTCTTTCGCTACTATCGTTCGCTGTGAAGGCATACCGCATCCTGGCGGCCGGCGTCGCCGCCGCAGCGCTGCTGATCAACCCGTCATCGACGCCGCCCGCCGCGGCCGAGGGCTGCCCGGACACCGAGGTGGTGTTCGCCCGCGGCACCAGCGAGCCGCCGGGCCTGGGCCGGGTCGGCAACGCCTTCGTCAGCGCGCTGCGGAATCAGACGCCCGGGTCGGTCGGCGCCTATGCGGTCAACTACCCGGCCAGCTACGACTTCGGCCGGGCCGCCGACGGCGCCAATGACGCCAGCGGCCACATCATGTGGATGGTGGAGAACTGCCCGGCCACCCGACTGGTGCTCGGCGGCTATTCGCAGGGTGCGGCGATCGTCGACATCGTGGCCGCGGCACCGGTGCCCGGCTTCGGGTTCACCGCGCCGCTGCCGCCGGAGGCCGCCGACCACATCGCGGCGATCGCGGTTTTCGGCAACCCGTCGACCAAGATCGGCCAGCCGTTGACCAACAGCCCGGCTTACGGGTTCAAGACGATCGACCTGTGCACCGACGGCGACCCGGTCTGCTCGCCGGGGCGGATCTTCTCCGCGCACTCCGGCTACACGCCCGGCATGACCAACCAGGCCGCGTCGTTCGTCGCCGGGCTGCTGTAGTTCCCTCCGGCCATCCCAGGCGCGAGATTGCAACCATGCAGGCGAAAGTGCCGATTTTCCTGCATGATTTCAATCTCGCGCACACGGTGCCCCGCGGCCGCTTCAGCGGGTCCGCAGGTCCCGGGTGATCACGGTGCGCGCCGCCAACTGATCGTCCGGCGGGTAGTCCACCCCGACCAGGGTCAGCCCGCGCGCCGGCGCGGCGGTGAAGTCGCTCGAGCGCCGGTCGGCGTCCAGCAATTCGGCGCACCAGGCGGGGCTGCGCCGGTGCTCACCGACCGCCAGCACCGCCCCTACCAGAGAACGCACCATCGACCAGCAAAACGCATCGGCACACACCTGGGCGGTGACCAGATCACCGTCGCGCACCCAATCCAGGCGCTGCAGGTCGCGAATCGTGGTCGCGCCCTCCCGATGACGGCAGAATGCCGCGAAGTCGTGCAACCCCAACAGGTTCCGCGACGCCTCGGTCATCGCGCCGACGTCCAGCGGGCGCGGCCAGGCGGTGACGTAGCGGGCCAGCTGCGGCGCCACGCCGTAGGGTGCGGTCGATAGCCGGTAGGCGTAGTGGCGCCGCAACGCCGAGAATCGGGCATCGAAATCCGGTGCGGCACGCGTGATCGCCAGCACCCGGACATCCAGCGGCAGGAACCGCGCCAGTCGCCTCGTCAGCGCCAGGAATTCCGGCTCGCCCTCACGCCGGCTCCGCGAGTAGGCGTGCCGCAGCGCGGCAGCCGGGACGTCGAGGTGGGCCACCTGCCCGGTGGCGTGCACGCCGGTGTCGGTACGGCCCGCCGCGAACAGCCGCACCGGGGTGCGGAACACCGTGCTCAACGCGTCGTCGAGCACCCCGGCGACGGTGCGCTGGCCGGTTTGAACCGCCCAGCCGGCGAATTCCGTGCCGTCGTAGGCGATGTCGAGCCGAAGCCGCACGGCTTCGGCCGTGCCGTCAGGACTCGTCGGTGCCCTCAGCGGTCTCGCCGGCTTCGGCAGCCTCGGTGGACTCAGCAGCCTCGGCCGCCGGCTCCTCGACCTTCTCGGCCTTCTCGGCCTCGGCCTCCGCCGGCTTCTCGGCGGGCTTCTCGGCCTTCTCAGCCTTGGCGGCCTTGGCCCCCGCACGGCGGGCGCGGTCGGCCTCGGAGGTCACCGTCTTCTCCCGGACCAGCTCGATCACGGCCATCGGGGCGTTGTCGCCTTGGCGCGCCTCGACCTTGATGATGCGGGTGTAGCCGCCGTTGCGGTCCGCGAAGTGCGGGGCGATCTCGGCGAACAGCGAGTGCACCACGTCCTTGTCGCGGATCTTCTTGAGCACCTCACGCCGGTTGTGCAGCGTGCCCTTCTTGGCGTGCGTGATCAGCTTCTCGGCATACGGCCGCAATGCCCGCGCCTTCGGCTCGGTCGTCTTGATCCGACCGTGGGTGAACAGCGAGGTGGCCAGGTTGGCCAACAGCGCCTTCTGGTGCGAGGACGACCCGCCGAGGCGGGGGCCCTTGGTGGGCTTGGGCATTGCGACTTCTCCTAAATGGGGCCGACCCCCGTATCAGGTAGGGCCGGGACGGAATTCTCGTTACAGCTGTTCGGTTTCGGCGTAGTCCTGCTCGTCGTAGCCGGTGTCGGCCGACCAGGTGCCGGTGGCGACGTCGTAACCGGCCACCTGCGACGGGTCGAAGCTGGCCGGGCTGTCCTTGAGCGACAGTCCGAGCTGGTGCAGCTTCACCTTGACCTCGTCGATGGACTTCTGGCCGAAGTTGCGGATGTCGAGCAGGTCGGACTCGGTGCGGGCGACCAGCTCCCCGACCGTGTGCACGCCCTCGCGCTTGAGGCAGTTGTAGGACCGCACCGTCAGGTCCAGGTCGTCGATCGGCAGCGCGAACGACGCGATGTGGTCCGCTTCGGCCGGCGACGGCCCGATCTCGATGCCCTCGGCCTCGACGTTGAGTTCCCGTGCCAGACCGAACAATTCGACCAGCGTCTTGCCGGCCGAGGCCAGCGCGTCACGCGGGGAAATGGAGTTCTTGGTCTCCACGTCCAGCACCAGCTTGTCGAAGTCGGTGCGCTGCTCGACACGGGTCGCCTCGACCTTGTAGGTCACCTTGAGCACCGGCGAGTAGATCGAGTCGACCGGAAT
>CAYNJD010000048.1:0-9228 GCA_964397355.1 uncultured Mycobacterium sp.
AGCCCAAGTACATCTTCGCCGCCATCGACGCCGGGTGCGCCGCGGTGCGGGTGAACCCCGGCAACATCAAGGAGTTCGACGGCAGGGTCGGCGAGGTGGCCAAAGCCGCCGGTGCTGCCGGTGTGCCGATCCGGATCGGCGTCAACGCCGGTTCGCTGGACCGACGGTTCTTGACCAAGTACGGCAAGGCCACCCCGGAAGCACTGGTGGAGTCGGCGCTGTGGGAGGCGTCGCTGTTCGAGGACCACGGTTTCGGCGACATCAAGATCAGCGTCAAACACAACGACCCGGTGGTGATGGTGGCCGCCTACGAGCAGCTGGCGGCCCAGTGCGACTACCCGCTGCACCTGGGCGTCACCGAGGCCGGGCCGGCGTTCCAGGGCACCATCAAGTCTGCGGTGGCATTCGGTGCGCTGCTGTCGCGCGGCATCGGCGACACCATCCGGGTGTCGCTGTCGGCGCCGCCGGTCGAAGAGGTCAAGGTCGGCAACCAGATCCTGGAATCGCTCAACCTGCGGCCGCGCGGCCTGGAGATCGTCTCCTGCCCGTCGTGCGGGCGGGCGCAGGTGGACGTCTACAAGCTGGCCAATGAGGTCACCGCGGGGCTGGAGGGGCTCGATGTCCCGCTGCGGGTCGCGGTGATGGGCTGCGTGGTCAACGGTCCCGGTGAGGCGCGCGAGGCGGACCTGGGGGTGGCATCGGGCAACGGCAAGGGGCAGATCTTCGTCAAGGGCGAGGTGATCAAGACGGTGCCCGAGGCGCAGATCGTCGAGACCCTGATCGAGGAGGCGCTGCGGCTGGCCTCAGAGATGGGAGAAACGGGTGCGACGGGCGGCGACGGATCTCCCGGCGGTTCGCCCACCGTCGCCGTAAGCTGAACACAGCCGATTCGCCGTTCGCGCGCGGCAGTTTGAGTTCGCAGAAAGAGTCACTATGTCGGCTCCGCCGGATTTCCGTCTTGAGCAGCGACGCGTCTCCGTCGTGCGTGACGCCGCGGCGGTCTGGCGGGTGCTCGACGCGGATCCGGTCGGCTGCTGCATGGTCGCCGCCCGCGTCGCCGACCACGGTGTCGATCCCCGTTCGATCGGCGGCGAACTATGGACGCGCGGCGGGGTGGACGAATCACTGTGCTACGCCGGGGCCAACCTGATCCCGCTGCGCGGCTCGCCGGCCGACCTGACCGCCTTCGCCGACAAGGCGGTCAGCGCCATCCGCCGCTGCTCGTCGCTGGTCGGGCGGGCCGAGTTCGTGCTGCCGATGTGGCAGCGACTGGCCGACGTGTGGGGCCCGGCCCGCGACGTCCGCGAGAGCCAGCCGCTGATGTCGCTGCACACCATGCCCGGGTGCCCGATCGACCCGGAGGTGCGCCAGGTGCGGCCGGACGAGCTGGACGCCTACCTGGTGGCGGCCGTGGACATGTTCATCGGCGAGGTCGGGGTCGATCCGCGGGTCGGCGACGGCGGGCGCGCCTACCGCCGCCGGGTGGCCAATCTGATCGCGGCAGGCCGGGCGTGGGCGCGTTTCGAGCGCGGCGAGGTGGTGTTCAAGGCCGAGGTGGGGGCGCAGTCGCCGACGGTGGGGCAGATCCAGGGCGTCTGGGTGCACCCGGAGCGACGGGGCCGCGGGCTGGGCTCCAGCGGCACCGCGATGCTGGCCGCGGTGATCGTCGGCACCGGACGCATCGCCAGCCTGTACGTCAACGATTTCAACGCGGTCGCCCGGGCCACCTACGAACGGGTGGGGTTCACCCGGGCCGGCACCTTCGCCACCGTGCTGCTGGACTGAGGCCGATAACGGTTCGGTCTCGGTGCGCCTTCACCGCTCGCGCCGGCTTTTTTCCTACCATCAGCCCCAATGACAACTTCAACCTCATTGGCCACACGCGTCATGGGTCTGTTCACGGCGGTGCTCACCGCGGCCGGGCTGGCCGCCTGCACGCCGCGGCCGGACGGTCCCGCGCCCACCGCCGAGCGATTCTTCGCCGCGCTGGCCACCGGCGACACCGCGACCGCCGCCGAGCTCAGTGACGACCCCTCCACCGCCCGCAGCGCACTCAACGCCGCCTGGGCCGGCCTACAGGCCGAGCACCTGGACGCGCAGGTGCTCGGTGCCCGCTACAACGACGACACCGGCAGTGTGTCCTACCGCTACACCTGGCACCTGCCGAAGAACCGGACCTGGTCATATGACGGCCAGCTCAAGATGGTCCGCAACGAAGGCCAGTGGGCGGTGCGCTGGACGGCCACCGGCCTGCACCCCAGGCTGGGGGAGCACCAGACCTTCGCGCTGCGGGCCGATCCGCCGCGGCGTGCCTCGGTCAACGAGGCGGGCGGCAGCGACGTGCTGGTGCCGGGGTACCTCTACCACTACCAACTGGACGCCGGCCGGGCCGGGCAGAACCTGATGCGGACCTCGCGGGCGGTGGTGGATGCGCTCGCGCCGTTCGACGACGCGTTGGGTGACCCGCAGCGGCTGGCCGAGCAGGCGAGTTCCTCGGTGACCCCGCTGGACCTGATCACGCTGCGCAAGGGCGACCACGACCGCGTCGAGGCCGCCATCGGCAAGCTGCCGGGGGTGGTGGTCACCCCGCGTCCGGATCTGCTGCCCACCGATGACCGCTTCGCACCGATGCTGATGAGCGAGGTCAAGAAGGCGGTCGCGGCCCAACTCGAGGGCGAGGCGGGCTGGCGGGTCGTCAGCGTCAACCAGAACGGTGTCGACGTCGCGGTGCTCAACGAGGTGGAACCGTCGCCGGCGCCCTCGCTGACGATCAGCCTGGACCGATCGGTTCAGCGCGCCGCCCAGAACGCGGTCAACACCCGTGGCAACAAGGCGATGATGGTGGTGATCAAGCCGTCGACCGGCGAACTGCTCGCGGTCGCACAGAACGCCGCCGCCGACGCCGACGGCCTGCTCGCGACCACCGGCCTGTACCCGCCCGGGTCGACGTTCAAGATGGTCACCGCGGGCGCGGCGATCGAAAGGGACATGGCCACACCGAATTCCATGGTGGGCTGTCCCGGCGAACTCGACATCGGCCAGCGCACCATTCCCAACTACGGCGGGTTCGACCTCGGCATGGTGTCGATGTCGCGAGCCTTCGCCAACTCGTGCAACACCACGTTCGCCGAGCTGGCGAGCCGGATGCCGCCGCGGGCGCTGTCGCAGGCGGCCACCCGCTACGGCATCGGCGTGGACTACCTGGTGGAGGGCGTCACCACGGTCACCGGCTCGGTGCCGCCGACGGTGGATCTGGCCGAACGCACCGAGGATGGATTCGGTCAGGGCCGGGTGCTGGCCAGCCCGTTCGGGGTTGCGCTGGCCGCGGCGACGGTGGCCGCGGGCAAGACCCCCATACCCCGGTTGATCGAGGGCCGGCCCACCGTGGTCAACGGCCCGGTGGGGCCACCGGTGAGCGCGGAGATGCTGGACGGGCTGCGTCAGATGATGCGGCTGGTGGTGACCGACGGCACCGCGCGGGCGCTCGCCGGCTGCGGGCCGGTGTTCGGTAAGACCGGGGAGGCCGAGTTCGCCGGCGGATCGCATTCCTGGTTCGCCGGATACCGGGGCGACATGGCCTTCGCCGCGCTGATCGTCGGCGGTGGCAGCTCGGAGTACGCGGTCCGGATGACCAAGGTGATGTTCGACTCGCTGCCCGACGACTTCCTGCTCTGAGGCCGGCCGCACCCGGTGGAGGCTGTGGTCCGCGACTAGCAGGACCGGCTAGCAGCGCTGACGCGCCGGCGGCGGTAGGTTGAGAAGCCATGACGGGGATAGAAGACGACGTGGTGTCGGCGCTGCGCATCTCGGATGCGGACCGCAACGGCACGCTGCGCCGGCTGCACAATGCCGTCTCCCTCGGGCTGATCGACATCGGCGAGTTCGAGGAGCGCGCGGCGCAGGTGTCGCGGGCCCGGATGCGCTCTGAGCTCGACAGTCTGATCGGTGACCTGCCCGGTCCGCGCGCCATCGTCAGCTCGGCGGCCGACCGGGTCGAGCTGCGCGGCTGGGCCGGATCGCTCAAGCGGCACGGCGAATGGATCGTGCCGACCCGGCTGGCGCTGGTGCGACGGCTGGGGTCTGTCGACCTCGACCTCACCAAGGCACGGTTCGCCGGGCCGGTCGTCGTGATCGAACTCGACATGCGGTTCGGGTCGGTCGGCATCCGGTTGCCCGACGGCGCGAGCGCCTCGATCGACGACGTCGAGGTCTACTGCGGCAGCGCCCGAGACCACCGCAAGGACGCCCCCGCCGAGGGCACGCCGCATGTGGTGCTGGCCGGGCGCGTGGTGTGCGGGTCGGTGGACATCAAAGGCCCCCGGCGGCCCTGGCTCAGCGGTCGCCGGCTGCGTCGCTAGCCGCCGTGGATGCCACGGCACGAGTCTGCTCACCGGCAGGTCGTTAAGCTGGCGGAATGCCCGTTCGTGCCCCGCTTTCCCCCGGTGTGCTGTCGCCGACGCTGCCGGTGCCCCGCTCGATCCCGCGTCCGGAGTACGTCGGCCGGCCCACCGCCGCCGAAGGCAGCGAGCCGTGGGTGCAGACACCCGAGGTGATCGAGAAGATGCGGGTGGCCAGCCGCATCGCCGCCGGTGCGCTGGCCGCGGCGGGCGACGCCGTGGCTCCCGGGGTGACCACCGATGAGCTCGACCGCATCGCGCACGACTACATGGTCGACCACGGCGCCTATCCATCGACGCTGGGTTACAAGGGCTTTCCCAAGTCCTGCTGCACCTCGCTGAACGAGGTCATCTGCCACGGCATCCCGGACTCGACGGTGATCGCCGACGGGGACATCGTCAACATCGACGTCACCGCCTACATCGACGGCGTGCACGGCGACACCAACGCCACGTTTCTGGCCGGCGACGTGTCGCAGGAACACCGCCTGCTGGTCGAACGCACCCGGGAGGCGACCATGCGCGCCATCAAGGCGGTCAAGCCGGGCCGGGCGCTCTCGGTGATCGGTCGGGTGATCGAGGCGTACGCGAACCGGTTCGGCTACAACGTGGTCCGCGACTTCACCGGCCACGGCATCGGTACCACATTCCACAACGGGCTGGTGATCCTGCATTACGACCAGCCGGAGGTGGACACCGTCATCGAGCCCGGGATGACGTTCACCATCGAGCCGATGATCAACCTCGGCGGGCTGGACTACGAGATCTGGGACGACGACTGGACGGTGGTGACCAGCGACGGGCAATGGTCCGCCCAGTTCGAGCACACCCTGGTGGTGACCGACGACGGGGCCGAGATTCTCACGTTGCCGTGATTTTGTCGTTTGGCTGTTGAGCTGCTGAGGAGCCGCCAAAACCGCCCGATGCTGCCCCGCTGGCTGTAGCGTTGCGAAAATGCCTGGCACGATGATGACCATCGACGGGTTTCCCATCCCGGTCGAGGTGGCCGGCCCGCAGAACGGGTCGGTCGTTGTCGTGCTCGCGGCCGCGCAGCATCCCCTCACCGCCTACGACGCGGTCTGTCAGCGGCTGCACACCGCGTCGCTGCGGACCATCGTGATCGGCGCCGACCCCCGGCTGACCCCCAAGTCCGTGGTGGGCATCCTCGACTCACTGGGTGTCCAGTGCGGTGTGCTGGTGGGCGATCGCACCGGCGGCGACAACGCCTGGGAGCTGGCGGCGACGCGCCCGGACCGGTTCACCGGCTTGGTGGTCCTGGACCGCGGGCATCCGCGGGCACCGGATCTGGGCGGGGTGATCCGCGACGAACGCTGTCCGCCGGTGGAGATCAACACCACCGTGCTGGTCAGTTCTCGGGCCGCGGCGTCGGTGGCCGACGCCAGCCAGCGGTTCGTCTACGGCGAGCACCGGCTGGTGGTGCTGCCCGGGCGCCGCAGTGCCAGTGAGTTCACCGCGCAACTCGCGATGGAGATCGTGTTGCGGGCCAGCACCTGGTAGCGGTTCGCCCACAGGGTAGATTTCTGCAAAGCCGAGCGGTATCGGGAGGGCTATTCGGCTTCCAACAATCGAATAGTCACCTGGGGGTATGAAGTGTCGTCGTTGGGGCAATCGATACCGGCGTTGCTGCGGCAACGTGCGCAGCAATCGCCGGACCAGCCGGCGTTCACCTTTATCGACTACGAAGTCGACCAATCCGGTTACGCCGAGACGCTGACCTGGTCGCAGATCCTGCGGCGCGCCGAGTCCGTCGCCGTCGAGGTGGCGGCGGTGGCCTCGCCGGGCGACCGCGTCGCGCTGCTCGCGCCGCAGGGCCTGGAATACATCGCCGGCTTCTTCGGCGCCATGGAGGCCGGCTGCATCGTGGTGCCGTTACCGGTACCGGTCTACGGCAGCCACGACGAACGTGTCACCGCGGCGCTGAAGGACTGCGCACCGGCCGCGGTGCTGACCACGTCGGCCGTGGTCGGCGACATCCACTCCTGCGTGAGTGCCGTCGGGGGAGCCCCACCCGCGATCATCGAGGTGGACCTGCTCGATCTGGACTCGCCACCGGCCTGGCAGGGGGGCGCCGCGCTGACCACCAAGACCGCGCTGCTGCAGTACACCTCCGGCTCGACCGGCTCGCCGCGCGGCGTCGTGGTCTCGCACCGCAACGTGTTCGCCAACATCGAGCAGGTACTGGCGGACTATTTCGCCGACGACGGGGGAGTTGCACCGCCGGACCTCACCCTGGTGTCCTGGCTGCCCTTCTATCACGACATGGGACTGCTGCTCGGCGTCATGGGTGCCGTCATGCTGGACCGCCCCTCGATGGTGATGAGCCCGATCGCCTTCCTGCAGAAGCCGGCCCGGTGGATACAGCAGCTGGCCGTCAACCCCGGTGCGTTCACCGCCGGGCCGAACTTCGCGTTCGAGCTGGCCGCCCGCCGGACCACCGACGAGGACATGGCCGGACTCGACCTCGGCAGCGTGCACACCATTCTGTCCGGCAGCGAGCGGATTCACGCGGCGACCATCCGCCGGTTCACCGAGCGGTTCGCCCGCTTCAACCTGCCGGCCAACGCGCTGGCCCCGTCCTACGGGCTGGCCGAAGCCATGGTCTACGTGGCGTCGGCGCCGCGCGCGAACCGGCCGGTCACGGTCCGGCTCGACTACGAGAAGCTGGTGGCGGGCACCGCCGAAACCGACCCCGCCGGTGCCGACCTGGTCAGCATCGGTGCCCCGCGCGCCTGCACGGTACGGATCGTCGACCCCGAAACGCGCATCGAGTGCCCGGACGGCCGCGTCGGGGAGATCTGGGTGCACGGACCCAACGTCGCCGGCGGGTATTGGCACAACGCCGAGGCGACCGAACGCACCTTCGGGGGCCGGCTCGACGTTCCGTCCCCCGGCACGCCGGTGCAGCCGTGGTTGCGCACCGGGGATCTCGGCGTCATCCACGACGGCGAACTGCTGGTCGCCGGCCGCATCAAGGACCTGTTGATCGTCGACGGCCGCAACCACTACCCCGACGACATCGAGGCCACGGTGCAGGAGCTCACCGGGGGCCGTGTCGCCGCCGTCCCGGTTGCCGGGGAAGGCCGTGAGCAGCTGGTCATCATCGCCGAACTCAAGAGCCGCGGCAGCTCGCAGGAGCAAGCGCAGCGGATACTGGCGCTGAAACGGGATGTGGCGGCCGCGGTCTCAAGATCGCACGGGGTGCGGGTGGCCGACCTGGTGCTGGTGGCCCCCGGTTCGCTGCCGATCACCACCAGCGGCAAGATCCGCCGATCGACATGTGCCGACTGCTACCGGTCGGAGCAATTCCGGCGGCTGGAGCCCATCGGCTGACGGGGTGCGGGTAGCCTGACAGCACTCAAAATGTCAGGTGATCGTCGTCGGCGAAGGAGCGCGATGGGCCGGTCCGGGATGCTGTCCCAGGTCGAACTTCAGCAACTGGTCACCGCCGGCGAGATCGACACCGTCGTGGTGGCCTTCACCGACATGCAGGGCCGGCTGGTCGGCAAAAGGGTCTCCGCCGACCACTTCCTCGACGAGGTCGCCGGGCACGGCGTGGAGTGCTGCAGCTACGTGCTGGCCGTCGACGTCGAGATGAACACCGTTCCCGGTTACCCGATCGCCGACTGGGGAACCGGCTACGGCGATTTGGTGCTCAAACCCGACTTCGCGACGTTGCGGCGCATCCCGTGGCTGCCCGGCACCGCCCACGTGCTCGCCGACGCCCACTGGCCCGACGGCAACCCGGTCACGGTGTCGCCCCGCCAGATTCTGGCCGCCCAGATCGCGCGGCTGACCGAGCGCGGCCTGGTCGCTTACGCCGCAACCGAACTGGAGTTCCTGGTCTTCGAGGACAGCTACCGGCAGGCCTGGGCCGGTGGATATCGGGGACTGACTCCCGGCACGGACTACAACGCCGACTACGGCCTGGTGGCCGGTGCCCGGTTGGAACCGCTGCTGCGTGATATCCGGCTGGGGATGACCGGCGCAGGCATGCGCTGCGAGGGCGTCAAGGGCGAGTGCCACACCGGGCAGCAGGAGATCACCTTCCGCTACGACGAGGCGCTGACCGCCTGCGACAACCACAGCGTCTACAAGAGCGGGGCCAAGGAGATCGCCGACCAGCACGGCAAGAGCCTGACGTTCATGGCGAAGTTCGACGAACGGGAAGGCAACAGCTGCCATGTGCACCTTTCGCTGCGCAGCGCCGAAGGTGCGGCGGTGTTCGCCGACCCGGCGGCGCCGCACGGCATGTCGGCGTTGTTCCGCAGCTTCTTGGCCGGCCAGCTGGCGACGCTGGCGGAGCTGACGCTGTGTTATGCGCCGAACATCAACTCTTACAAGCGATTCGTAGGTGGCAGTTTTGCCCCCACGGTCATCGGGTGGGGCCTGGACAATCGCACCTGCGCATTGCGGGTGCTCGGCAGCGGCGACTCGCTGCGGGTGGAGTGCCGGGTACCCGGCGGCGACGTGAATCCCTACCTGGCGGTGGCGGCCCTGATCGCGGCGGGCCTGCACGGCATCGACAACGACCTGCAACTGCCGGACCCGGTCGACGGCGACGCCTACCACGCCGGGTTGCCGCACCTGCCGACCACCCTGGCCGACGCCGCCGAGGCGTTCGCCGAATCCACTATGGCGCGCAAGGCGTTCGGTGACGATGTCGTCCAGCACTACCTGCACGGCGCCCGGGTGGAGCTGGACGCGTTCAACACCGCGGTGACCGACTGGGAAAGGGTTCGTGGTTTTGAACGGTTCTGAACCCGGCGGTTCAGCGAGGCTCGACGCAGGAGAGGCGAAGCTGGGACCGCCG
>CAYNJD010000048.1:9328-15004 GCA_964397355.1 uncultured Mycobacterium sp.
GGCGGTTCAGCGAGGCTCGACGCAGGAGAGGCGAAGCTGGGACCGCCGCGTGAGCACAGCCGCCCCGTGGTCGGCCTGACGACCTACCTGGACCGGGCGAAGTTCGGGGTCTGGGATGTGCGCGCGGGTCTGCTGCCCGCCGCCTACCTCGAGGGCATCACCGCTGCCGGCGGGATCGCGGTGCTGCTACCGCCGCAGCCGGTGACTGCCGAGATCGCGGCACGCGTACTGGACGGCGTGTCCGCTCTGGTGATCACCGGTGGCCGGGACCTCGACCCGTCAGGCTACGGCCAGGCGGCGCACGCCGAAACCGATCAGCCCGACCCCACGCGCGATGCCTGGGAGTTCGCGCTGCTGGCCGAGGCGCTGCGGCGCGGGCTGCCGGTGTTGGGGATCTGCCGCGGCGCCCAGGTGCTCAATGTCGCCTTCGGCGGGACGCTGCACCAGCATCTGCCCGACGTGCTCGGCAACTCCTGTCACCGCGCCGGCGACGGCGTGTTCACCGGAATGCCGGTGCGCACCGTGGCCGGTACCCGGCTGGCCGAACTGGTCGGCGAGGCCTGCGAGGTGCAGTGCTACCACCACCAGGCGATCGCCGAGCTGGGGAGCAGGCTGGTGGTCAGTGCCCGTGACGACGACGGGGTCATCGAGGCGATCGAGCTTCCGGGGGAGGGTTTCGTAGTCGCGGTCCAGTGGCATCCGGAGGCGTCGCTGGAGGATCTGCGGCTGTTCACCGCGATCGTGGACGCGGCGCGGACGTATTCACTGCAGCGGGTGACCCGGTGACCCACGAACTTCTCAACCCGGCTACCGGCGCGGTGTTCGCCACCGTCGAGCACGTCGACGCCGATGCGGTCGACGCTGCGGTGAGCCGGGCGCAGGCGGCCCAACGGCGGTGGGCCGGCCGGGCGCCGGCCGAACGCGCGGCGGCGCTGCGGGCGTTCGCCGCCGTCGTCGATGCCCACATCGACGAGCTGGCCGCCCTGGAGGTGAGCAACGCCGGTCATCCGGTGTCGGCCGCCGAATGGGAAGCCGGGCACGTCCGCGACGTGCTGCAGTTCTACGCGGCCAGCCCGGAACGGCTTTCCGGGCAGCAGATTCCGGTGGCCGGCGGCCTGGACGTCACCTTCCACGAGCCGCTCGGTGTCGTCGGGATCATCACGCCGTGGAACTTCCCGATGCCGATCGCCGCGTGGGGTTTCGCGCCGGCGCTGGCCGCCGGAAACGCGGTGTTGATCAAGCCCGCCGAGTGGACTCCGCTGACCACGATCCGACTGGGCGAGCTGGCGCTCGAATCAGGTTTGGAGCCGGGGCTTTTGCAGGTGCTGCCCGGCCGCGGCGCGGAGGTCGGGGAGCGGCTGGTCGCCCACCCGGGGGTGGCCAAGATCGTGTTCACCGGTTCCACGGCCACCGGAACCCGGGTGCTGCGGGCCGCGGCGCCCGGTGTCAAGCGGGTCACGCTGGAGCTCGGCGGCAAGAGCGCCAACATCGTGTTCGCCGACTGCGACCTGGAGCGCGCCGCGGCGACCGCGCCCTACGGCGTATTCGACAACGCCGGTCAGGACTGCTGTGCCCGCAGCCGAATCCTGGTGCAGCGCAGCGTTTACGACCGTTTCATGGAGTTTCTGGAGCCCGCGGTGGCGGGTGTCGTCGTCGGCGACCCCGCCTCGCGCGACACCGAGATGGGGCCGCTGGTGTCGCACCCGCACTGGCAGAAGGTGGCCTCCTACGTGCCCGACGACGCGCCGGTCGCCTTCCGCGGTACGGCGCCGGACGGGCCGGGGTACTGGTTCCCGCCGACGGTGCTGACCCCGGCGGCCACCGACCGGTGCGTCACCGAGGAGATCTTCGGCCCGGTGGTGACGGTGTTGCCGTTCGAGGACGAAGCCGAGGCCGTCACGCTCGCCAACGACACCGTCTACGGGCTGTCGGGTTCGATCTGGACCGACGATCTGTCCCGGGCGCTGCGGGTGTCGCGGGCGGTGGAAGCCGGGAATCTGTCGGTGAATTCGCATTCCTCGGTACGCTTCAACACCCCGTTCGGGGGTTTCAAACAGTCCGGGCTGGGCCGGGAGTTGGGCGCGGACGCGCCGCTGGCCTTCACCGACATCAAGAACGTATTCATCGCAGTGAAGGAGACGCAGTGACCGATCTGACCCAACGCCTGGCCGGACGGGTTGCGGTGGTGACCGGCGCGGGCGGCGGCATCGGCCTGGCCACCGCGCGGCGCATGCGCTCGGAGGGTGCGCGCATCGTGGTCGGAGATCTCGACCCGGCCGCGGGTGGCGCGGTCGCCGACGAGCTCGACGGCCTGTTCGTGCCGGTGGACGTGTCCGACCAGGAGCAGGTCGACGCGCTGTTCGACACCGCGGCGCAGACGTTCGGCGCGGTCGACATCGCCTTCAACAACGCCGGGATCTCCCCGCCCGACGACGACGTGATCGAGCACACCGAATTGCCGGCGTGGCAACGGGTTCAGGACGTCAACCTGAAATCGGTGTACCTGTGCTGCCGGGCGGCGCTGCGCCACATGGCACCGGCCGGGCGGGGCTCGATCATCAACACCGCCTCGTTCGTGGCGGTGATGGGCTCGGCGACGTCGCAGATCTCCTACACCGCATCCAAGGGCGGTGTGCTGGCCATGTCGCGGGAACTCGGGGTGCAGTACGCCCGGCAGGGCATCCGGGTCAATGCGCTGTGCCCCGGGCCGGTGAACACCCCGCTGCTGCAGGAGCTGTTCGCCGCCGACCCGGAACGCGCGGCACGCCGGCTGGTGCACGTCCCGTTGGGCCGGTTCGCCGAGCCGGAGGAGATCGCAGCCGCGGTGGCGTTTCTGGCCAGCGACGACGCATCGTTCATCACCGGCTCGACGTTTCTGGTGGACGGCGGGATCAGCTCGGCCTACGTCACGCCGATATAGTCACGCCGCTGTAGTCACGCCGCCCCGCACCGGCTGCGGCCCGTGATCTTCACGCCCTAAGCTCCGCAGTCCAGCCCCAGCAGCGCGTTCTCCACGACCTCCGGCAATGCCGGGTGAATCCAGTACTGGCCGCTGGCCATCTGCGGCGCGGTCAGCCCGAAGCTCATCGCCTGGATCAGCGGCTGGATGATCGACGACGCCTGATAGCCCATCAGGTGGGCGCCCAGCAGCCGGCCGGTGGCGCGGTCGGCTATCAGCTTGGCGAAGCCGACGGTGTCCTCCATCGCCCAGCCGTAGGCGACGTCGCCGTAGTCCTGGATCTTCACCGACACGTCGAACCCCTGTGTGACGGCCTCGTTCTCGGTCAACCCCACGGTCGCGATCTGCGGATCTGTGAACACCGCGAACGGCACATACCGGTGATCGGACGCGCGCATCGCGGCGGTGTCGTCGAAGTCGCACAGCAGGTTGTGCTGCACCACCCGAGCCTCGTGGTTGGCGACATGCTTGAGCTCGTAGCTCGAGGACACGTCGCCGAGCGCGAAAACGTTGTGGGCCGAAGTGCGTTGGTACTCGTCGACGACCACACGGCCGTCCACGACGTCGACCCCGGCCCGCTCGGCAGCCAGCAGGTCGCCGTTGGGGGCCCGGCCGGTGGCGACCAGCACCGCGTCGGCGCACGCGACCGAGCCGTCATCGAGGTCGAGGGCGACACCTGACCCCTCTTCACGCGCGCCGACGACGGTGCGGTGGCTGCGCACCTCCCATTTCGCCGACGCGATCCGGGTGAATCGCTGCGCGACGGTGTCATCGAGATGACGCAGCAGCGTGCCGCCCCGGATCACGATCGTCACCCGGACCCCGAGGGCGGAGAAGATGTGGGCGAACTCGGCGGCGATGAAACCACCCCCGACGATCACCAGGTGCTCGGGCAGTTCGGCGATGCGCATCACGGTGTCGCTGGTGTAGTAGTGCACCCCGGAATCGGCGATGGCCGCCGGAATGACGGGGCGGGCACCGGCGGCCAGCACGACTTTGCGGGCGGCGAACTGCTCGCCGGCGTCGGTGCGCAACACGTAGCCGCCGTCGGGTGTCACCGCGTCGAAGCGGGTGTGGGTGCGGTACACGTCGACGTTCGGCAGGCTGCGCCGGTAGTTCTCGCCGCCGGCGGCGATCGGGTCGATGCGGCCGAAGACGCGCGAGACGATGTCGTCCCAGCGGACCCGGTCGATATGCGCGTCGATCCCGTAGCGGGCGGCGTGCCGGACCGTCTGCGCCACCTCGGCCGCGTAGACGAACATCTTCGTCGGGATACACCCCACATTCAGGCAGGTGCCGCCGAAGGTGTCCTGCTCGCAGATCGCCACCCGCAGCTGCGCGTAACGCTCGTCGAGAATGCTGTTGCCCGAACCGGTTCCGATGATCGCCAGGTCGTAGCTCTCCATTGGGTCAGCCTAAACGGTGTGCGGATAGGCTGAGTGGCGTGTCCAAATCGGTTCAGACCGACCTCAAGACCGACGTGGTTCTGATCGGTGCGGGCATCATGAGCGCCACGCTGGGGGCCATCCTGCGCAGGCTGGAGCCGGACGCCTCGATCACCGTGGTCGAGCGGTTGGACGCCGCCGCCGGCGAGAGCAGCGATCCGTGGAACAACGCCGGCACCGGCCACTCCGGGCTGTGCGAGCTGTTCTACACGCCGCGCCGGCCCGACGGCGAGATCGAGATCGCCAAGGCGGTGCGGGTCAACGAGCAGTTCCAGGTGACCCGGCAGTTCTGGGCGTACGCGGTGCAGCACGGTCTGCTGGAGCACCCGCGTGACTTCGTGCGCCCGATTCCGCACGTCAGCTTCGTTCACGGTGCCGCCGGCGTCGACTACCTGCGGCGGCGTCATCGGGCGCTGGAACACAACCCGCTGTTCGCCGGAACCGAGTTCATCACCGACTTCGGGGAGTTCGCGGCGCGGTTGCCGGCGATGGCGGCCGGTCGCGACGAGGCCGTCCCGGTGGCCCTGGACTGGGCCCCGCACGGCACCGACGTCGACTTCGGGGCACTGACCAACCTGCTGATCGGCTACGGCGTGCGGCACGGCACCGCGGTGCTGTTCGGCCATGAGGTGCGCACCATCGGCCGCGATCCCGACGGCAGCTGGGCCTTGGGCCTGACCAATCGCCGCACCGGTGAAAACCGAAGGCTCAACGCCAAATTCGTGTTCATCGGGGCCGGGGGTGCGACGCTGGGGCTGCTACGGCGCGCGGGGATCCCCGACGTCCGCGGCTTCGGCGGATTCCCGATCGGCGGCCGGTTCCTGCGCTGCGGGGACCCGGAGATCACCGATGGGCACCGCGCCAAGGTCTACGGCGCCCCGGCCCCGGGCGCGCCGTCGACGACCGCGCCGCACCTGGATGCCCGGGTGGTCGACGGGGCGTCGTGGCTGCTGTTCGGGCCGTTCGCGGGCTGGTCGCCCAGATTCCTCAAGCACGGCCGGATGACCGACCTGGCGCGGTCGGTGCGGTTGGACAACGTGGCGTCGCTGCTGGGCGCCGGGATCGCCGAGCGCGAACTGGTGGGCTACCTGCTCGGTCAACTGCGGCGCACGCACTCCGCCCGTGTCGATGCGCTGCGGGAATTCCTGCCCGAGGCGCTCGATCGGGACTGGTCGGCGGTGCGGGCCGGACAGCGGGTGCAGCCGATTCGCGGTGGGCGGCTGGAATTCGACACCACGATCGTCAGCGCCGCCGACGGCAGCATCGCCGGGC
>CAYNJD010000049.1:0-14926 GCA_964397355.1 uncultured Mycobacterium sp.
CGGCTGCGGGAGGCGATCACCCGCGGCAGGCTCGCCCCCGGCCAGCAGCTCGGCGAGGCTAGTTTGGCCGCACAGTTCGAGGTGTCCCGCGGCCCATTGCGCGAGGCGATGCAGCGGCTGGTCGCCGAGGGGCTGCTCCGCAGCGAACGGCACCGGGGCATCTTCGTCGTCGAGCTCACCGACGATGACGTCCGCGACATCTACCAGGCACGTAAAACCATCGAACGGGCCGCCGTGACCGAGGTGCTGCGCGCCGACCCCGTTGCCGCGGCCGCCCGGCTGCGCGGGCCGGTGGAGGCGATGCGGGTGGCCGCCTCCCACCGCGACGAGGCCGCGGCGGCCGACGCCGATCAGGACTTCCACGAGGTGCTGGTCGAGTGCGCGGGCAGTCCCCGGCTGCACCGGGCGATGCGGACTCTACTGTCGGAAACCCGAATCCTGCTCGGCGAACTCGAAGAGGCCTACCCCGATCTGCGTGAGCAGGTCACCGAACATGTGGTGTTGCGCAAGGCGATCGGTGCCGGTGATGAGGCCGTGGCGGTCCGGCTGATCGAGGAGCACATGGACGATGCGGTGCGCCGGCTGTTGGCACGCAGAGCGCGGTCGGTATCCGACGGCGATGGCGCGCCGGGCAACCCGAGTGGTTCCTGACGCCGTTCTCAGCCGATCTGCTCACCGATCTCGTTGGCGGCCTCGATCAGCAAAGCTGCCACCGCTCGGTACTGCGAACTGCCCAGCCGGTGCACCGGCGCAGCGGCATTGAGCGCCAGCAGCACACCGGGTGCACGCGTGGGAATGAAAACGGCAACCGAGGCGACACCTTCCTCACTACCCTCCCGGTTCACCGCGTAGCCCTGTTGCCGTATCCGGTTGAGCTCAACATGTAGCTCAGTCCGGCTGCCAACCGAATGTGCCGTCACACGCGTGAGTTCTTCGGCGGGGTAAAGCCGGGCAAGGTCACCATCCGATAACCGCGCCAGCAGCGCCTTGCCGGTCGAGGTGCAATGCGCGGGCAGCGTACGCCCGAGCCGTGATGCAACACGAACGGCCGTCGGCCCCTCGGCGGCTGCGATGAACCGGACATTGGCCCCCTCGAGCATTCCGACGTGAACCGATTCCTTGAGGCGTTGGCTGAGCTGAAGCAGGACCGGCTGTGCCGCACCCTCGATGTCGATGCGGTTGAACACTGAAAACGCCACGCTCATCAGTGCCGGCCCGGCGTGATACGCCTTGGACCCCGGATCCTGACGCACAAAGCCCCGATACTGCAGCATCGCCAGCAGCCGATGGGCCGTCGATGATGCGACGTCCAGGTGCTTGGCCGCGTCAGTCAAACGGATCTGCGGCCGCTCTCCGAGCAGCAGGATGAGCTTCAGCGCCCTGTCCACCGATCCGATCGGATACTGCGGCACGACGCCGTCCGGGCCCGCGGGGCCGACAGCGTCATCCGCCGCCCGAAGAGGCGCATCATTCTGCACAACAGAGACACTACCTGCACATCGTTGACCTTCAACCACTTGTACTGGCAGAGTCTTCACTACAACCAGAGCGTTTCTCTGTGGTACAGATAATTTCGGTCCGCGAGACTGGAGTCGCTTCGATGAGTGATCACCGGCACGTCTTCGACGATGTCCGGCGGGGAATGATCCCGGCGCACATCTACAACGACGCCGAAATCTTCGAGCTCGAGCGGGAACGGCTGTTCCGCCGCGCCTGGATGTTCGTCGCGCATGAGTCGGAGATCCCCGACGACGGCGACTACGTCGTGCGGCGACTCCTCAACGACTCGTTCATCATTGCGCGCGACTCGAAGGGCGACGTGCGGGCCATGTTCAACATGTGCCTGCATCGCGGAATGCAGGTATGCCGCGCCGAGATGGGCAACGCCTCCAATTTCCGGTGCCCGTACCACGGCTGGTCTTACCGCAACGACGGGCGCCTCACCGGCCTGCCTTTCCACCAAGAGGCCTACGGCGGCGAGGCCGGCTTCCACAAGCGCGGTCAGACGCTGCTACCGGCACCCAGTCTCGCCAGCTACAACGGCATGATCTTCATCAGCCTTGACGCGCAAGCACCTCCGCTGCAGGATTTCCTCGGCGATTTCACGTTCTACCTCGACTTCTACACCAAGCAAAGCCGCCGCGGCCTCGAGGTGCGCGGCCCGCAACGGTGGCGCATCAAGGCGAACTGGAAGATCGGCGTCGAGAATTTCGCCGGCGACATGTATCACACACCGCACACTCACGCCTCGGTCGTCGACATCGGGTTGTTTCGTGAGCCGAAGGCACAGCAGCGCAAGGACGGTGCGACGTATTGGGCTACGTGCGGAGGAGGCACGACCTACAAGCTGCCGCCGGGCACCTTCGAAGAACGGATGCGCTACGTCGGCTACCCCGACGACATGGTGAGGCGAATCAAACAGGTGTGGTCACCCGACCACCGGCGCGTGGTCGGCGACGACGGCTTCATGATCTCGGCGGCATCGTGTTTTCCCAACTTGAGCCTGGTTCACAACTGGCCGAAGATCCAAGACAGCGATGATGTGTTGCCGTTCATATCGATTCGCACCTGGCAGCCGATCAGCGAGAACGAGACCGAAGTGTACTCATGGTTCGCTGTGGACGCGGCAGCTCCCGAGCAATACAAGAAGGACTCCTACAAGGCCTATCTGATGTGCTTCGGCTCCACCGGCATGTTCGAACAGGATGATGTGGAGAACTGGGTCTCGCTGACCAATACGGCTGCCGGATCCATGGCCCGCCGACTACTGCTCAACGGGCGGATGGGCCTGCTCGCCGACGACACCCCGGTGGTCGAGGCGTTGCCGCCGGACCTGTTCCATGGGCCGGGCACCGCTCGAGTCGGCTACAACGAGAACAATCAGCGGGCGATCCTTCGGATGTGGGCCGATCACCTGCAAATGCCTCCGGTGGCGACAGCCCCGGCGGCGATGGGCACGCAGCTCAACGGAATCACCCCCCTGGTGCAGACCAACGGCATTTCTGAATGCGAGACCGTCTACACCGAGGTCCAGGCATGACATCGACCGAACGGGGCACGCGCGGGTTCCCCCGGCCGAGCGGTGCCGGCGGTCCTTGGGAGCTGGCAGTTCTCGGTGGGCATGCGCCCAGGCAAGTCCGCACCGGCAATCCGCTGCCGTTCGACGACTCCCGACACCTGCAGGCACATCAGTTCTTGGTCGACGAGGCCTATCTGCTCGACGCACAGCAATACACCGAATGGCTCGACACCCTCACCGAGGACATCCACTACTTCATGCCCGTTCGCGTCACCACAGCTTCAGCCGCCGGATTCGACACCTCCCCCGGCATGGCCCACTTCGATGAGAACAAGTATTCCCTGAGCCGACGCGTCGCGCGCTTTGCGACCGAACACGCATGGACCGAAGACCCGCCGTCGCGGCTGCGCCATCACATCACCAACGTCCGGACCTTTGCCTGCGACGACGACGCGCATCTCATCGTCGAGTCGGCGGAGTTGCTCTTCCGCAGCCGTGGCGATGTGAACGAGGCTGCCCTGGTCTCCTGCGGCCGCGAGGATCTGCTGCGGCTGACCGATAACCGGTGGAAGCTGGCGCGGCGCACGATCTATCTCGACGAGTCGGTTCTCCGGATGCAGAACCTGGCGGTTTTCCTGTGAGCGAGCTCGATGACCTGATCGCCCACTCGGTAGGCGAAACAATTTCTATCGCAAATGAATTCACTGAGGTTACCGTGCGCCGGATCGATACCCGCAACGGTTCGCGACTGCTGATCACATCACCGAAATCGGCTCAGTGGATCAGTCTCGACGCCCTGGAAGTCGAAGCATTGACCTGGCAGAACGCTCACACGCTGGCCGCGATGGTCGGCAAGATGCATGAACCGCTCCTCCCAGACGACAGCGATCTGCCATGACGCGATGGCTCGACGGTAAACGGGCACTGATCGTCGGTGCCGGCTCGGGCATCGGCCGGGCAGTCGTTGACGCATTTCTCGAAGAGGGAGCCCGGGTCGCGGTATTGGAGCACGATCCCGCAAAGTGCGCTGCCCTACAGAGTCAATTGCCGGAGCTTCCGGTGACACAGGGGGACGCAACGACGGCCGAGGCAAACGAACGGGCGGTCGCGGCAGCCCTGGCGACTTTCGGCGGGCTGGACACGTTGGTCAACTGCGTCGGGATCTTCGACTTCTACAAGGGCATCACCGACATCTCCACCGAGGAGCTGGCACCGGCGTTCGACGAGATGTTCAAGACGAACGTGCTGAGTCATCTGCAGTCGGTGAAAGCCGCTGTCCCGGCGCTACAAGCCCAGCAGGGCTCGTCCGTCGTCCTCACCGAGTCCGCGTCCTCGTTCTATCCGGGCCGCGGCGGCGTACTCTACGTCGCGTCGAAGTTCGCCGTTCGCGGCCTGGTCGCGACCCTCGCCTACGAACTCGCCCCGGATGTCCGGGTCAACGGCGTTGCACCGGGCGGAACTCTCAACACCGACCTGCGCGGTCTGCAGAGCCTGTCGCTCGACCGTATCCGCCTCGATGACACCCCCGACCGTGCTCGCGATCTCGCGGCACGCACCCCGCTGAATGTCGCGCTCACCGGCCGGGATCACGCCTGGAGCTATGTCTTCCTGGCATCAGACCGGTCCCGCGGTATCACCGCCGCAAGTACCCATCCCGACGGTGGATTCGGCATGGGTGTAGCACGGCCCTCCCCGCAGCCGGAGGGTTAGCACATGAACAACGACGATCTGGCGCCGTTGCGGCTGGAAATCGCCCAGGCCTGCCGCGTCGCTGCGGCTCGCGGCCTGGTTGACGGAATTCTCGGACACATCAGTGCCCGGATCGATGACGAACACCTGCTCGTGCGGTGTCGCAGCGACTCCGATGACGGCGTGGCCTTCACTCGCCCCGACGACATCCGGCTCATTCGGTTTGACGGAACACCCGGGGTTGCTGGGGAATTGGACGGATATCGGGTACCCAACGAGTTGCCGATCCACGTCGAGACACTGCTGGCACATCCCGAACACCGGGCGGTGGCTCACCTGCATCCGCCGGCCGTTGTGGCAGCGGACCTCGCCGGTATCACGATAGAACCGATATACGGCGCCTTCGATATTCCTGGCGCATCGCTGGCGCGTCGCGGTGTTCCGGTTTACCCGAGGGCCGTGCTGATCCGCACCGCAGAACTCGGTAAAGAGATGGTCGCCGCGATGGCGGGCAAGCCGGTGGTGATCTGTCGCGGCCATGGCATCACCAGTGCCGCTGCCACGGTCAGCCAGGCTGTGCTGCAGGCGATCAGCCTGGACCACTTGGCTGCGATGTCGCTTCGGGTCCGTGCCGCGGGCGGTAAGTGCAAACCGATCGATGAGTCGGATTGGGCGGACCTGCCCGACCTCGGCCCGTCATTCACCGCGGAAGCCGCCTGGCGCCACGAAGTCGCCCGGTTGGAGCGGCTATGACCGGTCAGGCACAGATAAGCGCGGAAATCGCGGCGATCCAAGCCGAGTACCTGCGCGCGGGCATTGCCGAAAGCCAGCCGAGACTGGACTATGCGCCCTACCGCAGCAGCGTCCTTCGTCATCCCAAGAATTCGCTGCACCTTACAGATCCAGCGGCCGTCGAACTCCGGGCGCCCTGTTTCGGCGACGGCGATGTCGCTGAACTCGACGCGGATCTGACCGTTCAACACTCAGCTCCGCCGATCGGCGAGCGCACCGTGCTGACCGGCCGCATCATCGACGGCGACGGCAGGCCGGTGCGCCGGCAACTCGTTGAGATCTGGCAGGCCAACGCCAGCGGACGCTACATCCACCAGCGCGATCAACATCCCGCGCCGTTGGACCCCAATTTCACCGGTGCCGGGCGTTGCCTCACCGACGACGACGGGTGCTATCGGTTCACAACGATCAAACCCGGCCCGTATCCCTGGCACAACCACCACAACGCCTGGCGGCCCGCGCATATCCATTTCTCCTTTTTCGGCAACGATTTCACGCAACGGATGATCACCCAGATGTACTTCCCCGGCGACCCACTGTTGGCGTTGGACCCGATCTACCAGTCGATCACCGACCAGCGCGCCCGCGACCGCCTCGTCGCGGCCTACGATCACAGCACCACCAGCCACGAATGGGCCACCGGCTACCGGTGGGACGTCGTACTCACCGGCGTAGCCGCAACACCTTTCGAGGACGTGCGATGAACAAGCCGACGGCCACGCCGGGACAGACCATCGGCCCCTTCTTCGGTTTCGCGCTGCCCTTCGACCGCGACAACGAACTCGTCTCCCCCGGCTCGCGCGGCGCCATCCTGCTGCACGGCGCCGTCACCGACGGCGCCGGAGCGCCCGTTCCCGATGCGCTGCTGGAGATCTGGCAGGCCGATGCCGACGGCGCCGTTGCAGCCCGATCCGGCTCGCTTCGCCGCGACGGTGAGACCTTCACCGGCTGGGGACGCGCCGCGACGGATACCGACGGCCGTTACAGCTTCACGACGGTGAAACCCAAAGCGCCCCGGCAGTCGACACCGTTCATCGCCGTCACCGTATTCGCGCGCGGCCTGCTGAACCGGCTGTTCACCCGTGCCTATCTGCCCGGCAAGCACCTCGATGCCGACCAACTGCTCAGTTCCGTTCCCGCCGACCGTCGCCATACGCTCATCGCGGTACCCGACGAGCAGGGCTTCCGCTTCGATATCCGGTTACAGGGCGACGACGAGACGGTCTTTCTTCGCTACCGGGGGCAACCGTGACCGACCTGTTGTGGCCCGGCGACCACCGGGCGGGCCAGATCTTCAGCGATGCGGCATATCTGGCTGCAATGGTGCGGGTTGAAAACGCGTGGCTTGGTGTCCTTGTCGACGCCGGAGTCGCGCCCGCTTCGGCGCGGGCCGACCTGACCGCGGCGCTCTCGGCAGCTGACGTCGAGGCGGTGGCGGTAGCGGCCGAGGCGACCGGAAACCCGGTGACCGGCATGCTCGAGTTGCTCCGCGATCGCACAGGTGGTGAACCGGCGCGCTGGCTGCACCGAGGCCTGACCAGCCAGGACGTGGTCGACACCGCCCTGATGCTCGGCGTGCGCGAGGCACTGGACCGAATTCGCACCGAACTCACCACGCAGGTAGGCACCTTGGCCGCACTGGCCGAAACCCACCGTGACAGCCCCATGCTGGCCCGCAGTTTGACCCAGCCGGCATTGCCCACGACGGCAGGAATGAAGTTTGCAACCTGGCTGACCGGGATCTTGGACGCCGCCGATTGTGTCGCCGCGCTGCCGGCACTGCCGGTACAAGCAGGCGGTGCCGCCGGCACCATGGCGGCCGCCACTGAATTGACCGGCTCGCCCGCCGGCGCCTCCACGTTATCCGGGCGGCTGGCCATAGCGCTCGGTCTCGCCGACAGCCGGCCATGGCACACCACCCGGTCGGTCATAACCCGTATCGGCGACGCGTTGGTGACATGTTGCGATAGCTGGGGCCATATCGCCAATGACGTTGCGGCCGGAAGCAGGTCCGAGATCGGCGAACTGGCCGAGGGCCGTGGCGGCGGTTCATCCACGATGCCGCACAAGAACAATCCGGTGTTGTCGATACTGATCCGTCGGACCGCACTGGCAGCGCCCTCGCTGGCCGCCACCTTGCACTCCGCCTCGGCAGCCAGTGTCGATGAGCGATCCGACGGCGGCTGGCATGCCGAATGGGCCGCGCTGCGCAACCTGTGCCGCCACACCGTCGCGGCCGCAGCGCAGGCGAGCGAACTCCTGGCCGGATTGACCATCGATACCGAACGCGCCGCGGCGAACCTGGCCGCCGCCGGCGATCTGCTCGGGGAGCAACGGGCGATGGCCGAATTGTCCGGGAGTACGCCTCATCCCACCTACAGTGGTGCGGCAAGCCAACTCATCGATACCGCGCTGCGACGCGCGCGACAACTCGCGGAGGCAACATGAGCGTGCCGCGGCTGGCCGGAACCGACTTCGGCGGCCCGCCGGACGCCGACCTGATCCTGCTCGGGCCGTCGCTGGGTACGTCGGCGGCCGCGCTGTGGGGCCCGACCGCTGAACAACTCGCCGAGCAGCTGCGCGTCGTCGCGTGGGACCTCCCCGGCCACGGCCGCAGTCCGGCGGCCCCGTTCCGGATACCGGGCCTGGCGGCGGGCGTGCTGGCCTTGGTCGACGACATCGCGCCGCGGCCCGCATTTCACTACGCCGGCGACTCCATCGGTGGTGCGGTCGGTTTGCAACTGCTGCTCGATGCTCCGGAGCGGTTGTCGAGCGCCGCGCTGCTTTGCACCGGCGCCGTCATCGGTCGGGCCGAGGATTGGGCCGCCCGTGCCGCAACCGTGCGCACATCCGGCACCGGCGCGGTCGTCGAGGCTTCCCGGCAACGCTGGTTCGCACCCGGTTTCGCCGAACGACGGCCGGAGATCGTCGCCGTGCTGTCAGATGGGCTGCGCCGCACCGACGACGAATCGTACGCCCAGGCATGCGAGGCACTCGCCGGTTTCGATGTCACCGCACGACTCGCTCAGATCACTGCGCCGGTGTTGGCGATTGCCGGCTCCGAGGATGTCGCCACCCCGCCAGAATCGCTGCGGCGTATCGCTTCCGGTGTCACACACGGCCGGCTGGTGATACTCGACGGCGTCGGCCACCTTGCACCTGTCGAGGCTCCCACGACAACTGCCCGCCTGATTCTCGATCATCTGGCGGTACGCGACCCGGTCTACACCACCGGCATGGCCGTGCGACGAGACGTCCTCGGCGACGCACACGTGGACCGTGCCATCGCCCACACCACCGAGTTCACCGCCGACTTCCAGGATCTGATCACTCGCTATGCGTGGGGCAGCATCTGGACCCGAGGCGGCCTCGACCGACGCAGCCGCTCGATCGTCACGCTGACCGCGCTCGTGGCCCGTGGCCACCATGAGGAGTTGGCCATGCATCTGCTCGCGGCGCGCCGCAACGGCCTCAGTGGTGACGAGATCAAAGAGGTGCTGTTGCAGACCGCCGTCTATTGCGGTGTACCCGATGCCAATGCCGCGTTCCGCATCGCCGCGCAGGTGCTCGCCGACCACGACAACCCGGAGGGCGCCGGGTGAGCCGCACCGTGTTCTGCGACACCGCTGCCGAGGCGTTGTGCGGAGTCGCAGACGGCGCCACGGTCTTGGTGGGCGGATTCGGCTTGGCAGGCCTGCCCACCGTGCTGGTCGATGCCCTCATCGACCAGGGGACACGCGATCTCACGATCGTCAGCAACAATGCCGGCAATGCTGATGCCGGGCTGGCGGCATTGTTGGCCGCCGGCCGAGTCCGCAAGATCATCTGTTCGTTTCCCCGCCAGTCCGATTCCTACGTGTTCGACGGTCTGTATCGGGCCGGCAAGGTCGCCCTGGAACTGGTACCGCAGGGCAATCTCGCCGAGCGGATACGCGCCGCCGGTGCGGGTATCGGCGCATTCTTCTGCCCCACCGGTGTTGGCACGTTGCTCACCGAGGGCAAAGAGATCCGGACCATCAACGGCAGGGAGTACGCGCTGGAATACCCGATTCACGGGGACGTCGCACTGATCCGCGGCTATATCGGGGACCGCGCGGGAAACCTGGTCTACCGCAAGACCGCCCGCAACTTCGGTCCGGTGATGGCCACCGCGGCCACACTGACGGTCGCCGAGGTGTCCCGTGTCGTCGACACCGGTCAGCTGGACCCCGAAGCGATTGTCACCCCGGGAATCTACGTCGACCGGATTCTGGAGACGAGCACGTGAGGCCACCCCCCACCGTTCCGATCGAGCACATCAACCGCGGTCCGCTGACCCGCAGCGAGGTCGCCGCCGTCATCGCCCGGGACATCCCGCCCGGCTCGTACGTCAATCTCGGTATCGGCCAGCCCACCCTGGTGGCTGATCACCTGTCGCCGGAAGACGCAGTGGTACTGCACACCGAGAACGGCATGCTCGGCATGGGGCCGGCGGCAAGCGGCGAGGACATCGATCCCGATCTGACCAATGCCGGAAAGATTCCGGTCACCGAGATGCCCGGGGCCAGCTACTTCCATCACGCCGACTCCTTCGCCATGATGCGCGGCGGCCACCTCGATGTGTGCGTGCTCGGAGCGCTACAGGTCAGTCGGCACGGCGACCTGGCCAACTGGCACACCGGCGAGCCGGGCGCGATCCCCGCGGTGGGCGGAGCAATGGACTTGGCGATCGGCGCCAAGAACGTGTTCGTGATGATGGACCTGTTCACCAGGGAAGGCGCAGCCAAAGTGGTTCCGTCGTGCACGTATCCGCTGACCGGCCGGCGTTGCGTCAGCAGGGTTTACACCGAGTACGCCGTCATGGACATCGACACGGACGCGGGAACCATCAGGGCCCGCGCAACCTTCGGCACCACCATCGCGGACCTCGCCGCGAGATTGCCGGTCGATTTCAGCTAGCCGAGAAGCCCGACGCAGGCGCGCTGGCCGCGAATTGGAATTTCACGACGCAACACGCCCGTGTCACGTCGTCAGATTCCGACTGGCCACGAACACCGCCTCAGAGCAGGCCCAGAATCCGGTCACCGGTCGCGACGGTGGACAGCTTCTGCTCGCCGCGGGTGGCCAGGTGCTGCTCGACGGCCGCCTCGATCCGAGCGGCGGCGGCGTGCTCGCCGATGTGGTCGAGCAGCATGGCCACTGACGTGATCGCCGCGGTCGGGTCGGCGATGCCCTGCCCGGCGATGTCGGGCGCGCTGCCGTGCACCGGCTCGAACATCGACGGGTTGGTGCCGGTGGCATCGATGTTGCCGCTGGCCGCCAGCCCGATCCCGCCGCACACCGCGCCGGCCAGATCGGTGATGATGTCGCCGAACAGGTTGTCGCTGACGATCACATCGAATCGGCCGGGGTCGTTGACCAGATAGATGGTGGCGGCGTCGACGTGGGTGTAGGCGGTCTCGACGTCCGGGTAGTCCCGGGCGATCTCGGCCACGGTGCGCGTCCACAGCGAGCCGGAGTGAACCAGCACGTTGTTCTTGTGCACCAGCGTCAGGTGCTTGCGCCGGGCGCGGGCCTTCTCGAACGCGTATCGCACCACGCGGGCAACGCCGTAGGCGGTGTTGACGCTGACCTCGGTGGCAACCTCGTGTTCGGTGCCGACCCGCAGTGCCCCGCCGTTGCCGGTGTAGGGGCCTTCGGTGCCTTCACGCACCACCACGAAGTCGATCTCCGGAGCGTTGGCCAGCGGGCTGGTGACCCCCGGGTACAGCCGGCTGGGACGCAGATTGACGTGGTGGTCCAGCGCGAACCGGGCGTGCAGCAGCAGGCCGCGCTCGAGCACGCCGGAGGGCACCGACGGGTCGCCGATCGCGCCGAGCAGGATCACGTCGTGGCCGCGGAGTTCGTCGAGCACCGAGTCCGGCAGCACCTCGCCGGTGGCGTGGTAGCGCTTGGCGCCCAGGTCGTAGCTGGTCTTCTCGGTACCGGGCAGCACCGCGTCGAGCACCTTGACGGCTTCGGCGATGACCTCCGGGCCGATGCCGTCACCGGGGATCACCGCGAGTTTGAGGCTCATGACAGGTCGACCTCTTCAATCAGGTTGGCACTGACTGCCGCGCTGATCGCCGACTGCACCTCGGCGGGCACCTGGCGGTCCACCCGCAGCAGGATGGTCGCCGCGGGGCCTTCGGCGTCTTCGGACAGTTGCGCGGCGTGGATGTTGATGCCCGCCGATCCCAGCAGGGTGCCGATCTTGCCCAGCGCACCGGGCTGGTCGGAGTAGTTGATGATGAGGTTGACGCCCTCGGCTCGCAGGTCGAAGTTGCGGCCGTTGATGGTGACGATCTTCTCCACCAGCTGCGGACCGGACAAGGTACCGGCCACCGTGACGGCGCCGCCGTCGGCGGTGACGGCCCGCAGCTCGACGACGCTGCGGTGGTTGGGACTCTCGGAGGCGGTGCCGATCTGGGCATCCACCCCGCGATCGGCGGCCAGGGCCGGCGCGTTGACGAACGTCACCGGGTCTTCGATAACCGCCGAGAACAGTCCGCGCAACGCCGAAAGCTTCAGTATCCCAACGTCTTCAGCCGCCAACTCACCGCGCACCTGCACGCTCAGCGAGACCGGGAGCCCGTCGGAGAGCACGCCGGCCAGCAGGCCGAGCTTGCGCACCAGATCCAGCCAGGGCGCGACTTCCTCGTTGACCGCGCCACCGCCGACGTTGACCGCGTCGGGAACGAATTCGCCGGCCAGCGCCAGCTTCACGCTCTTGGCGACGTCGGTGCCGGCCCGGTCCTGCGCCTCGGCGGTCGACGCGCCCAGGTGCGGGGTCACCACCACCTGCGGTAGGTCGAACAGCGGGGAGTCGGTGCACGGCTCGGTGGCGAACACGTCCAGGCCGGCGGCCCGGACATGGCCGCTGGTGATCGCCTCGGCCAGTGCTGCCTCGTCGATCAGCCCGCCGCGGGCGGCGTTGACGATGATCACCCCGGGCTTGGTCTTGGCCAGCGCCTCCTTGCCGATCAGGCCCGCGGTCTCGGGGGTCTTCGGCAGGTGCACCGAGATGAAATCGGCGCGCCCCAGCAGTTCGTCGAGGGACAGCAGCTCGATGCCCAGCTGCGCGGCCCGGGCCGCCGAGACGTACGGGTCGTAGGCGACGATGTGGGCGCCGAACGCGGCCAGCCGCGCCGCGACCAGCTGGCCGATGCGGCCCAGCCCGACCACGCCGACGGTGTGATCGTAGATCTCGGTGCCGGAGAACGACGAGCGCTTCCACTCCCGGCCGTGCAGCGAGGCGTCGGCCGCCGGGATCTCCCGGGCGGCGGCGAGCAGCAGCGCGATCGCGTGTTCGGCGGCACTGTGGATATTCGAGGTCGGGGCGTTGACCACCAGCACGCCGCGCGCGGTGGCGGCCTCGACGTCGACGTTGTCCAGGCCGACGCCGGCACGGGCGACGATCTTGAGCCTGGTGCCCGCGGCGAGCACCTCGGCGTCGACGGTGGTGGCGCTGCGCACCAGCAGCGCGTCCGCTTCCGGGACGGCGGCCAGCAGCTTCTCCCGATCCGGGCCGTCCACCCAGCGAACCTCGACCTGGTCGCCCAGGGCGGCGACGGTGGATTGGGCCAGTTTGTCAGCGATCAGAACCACGGGCAGAGTCACCCGGACAGCCTAACGATGGCCGCCGGCGGGCCGAAGCCGGGCACTGCGACGCGCGATGAGCTTGAAGCCACGCAGGCGTCCTCTCGGACGTTGCCTGCGTGGCTTCAAGCTGGGCGAGAAGGGAACCCGCTACGCGGTCTCGGTGATCGGCCGGTCCACCCAGCTCATCAGGTCGCGCAGCTTCTTGCCGGTGACCTCGATCGGGTGCTCGGCGTTGGCCTTGCGCAGCCCCTCGAGCTCCTTGTTGCCGCCCTCGACGTTGGCCACCAGGCGCTTGACGAAGCTGCCGTCCTGGATGTCGGCCAGGATGTCGCGCATCCGCTGCTTGGTGTCGGCGTCGATCACCCGCGGCCCGGACAGATACCCGCCGAACTCCGCGGTGTCGCTCACCGAGTAGTTCATCCGGGCGATCCCGCCCTCATACATCAGGTCGACGATCAGCTTGAGCTCGTGCAGCACCTCGAAGTAGGCCATCTCCGGGGCGTAGCCGGCCTCGACCATCACCTCGAAGCCGGCCTTGACCAGTTCTTCGGTGCCACCACACAACACGGCCTGCTCACCGAACAGGTCGGTCTCGGTCTCCTCTTTGAAGGTGGTCTTGATGACGCCGGCCCGGGTGCCGCCGATGCCCTTGGCGTAGGACAGCGCGAGCGCCTCCCCCTCGCCGCGCGGGTCCTGCGCGATCGCGATCAGCGCCGGCACACCCTTGCCGTCGACGAACTGGCGGCGCACCAGGTGCCCGGGCCCCTTGGGCGCGACCATGCCGATGGTGATGTCGGCGGCCGGCTTGATCAGGCCGAAGTGGATGTTCAGGCCGTGGCCGAAGAACAACGCGTTACCGGCCACCAGGTTGGGCTCGATGTCGGTTGTGAAGATCTCGGCCTGCGCGGTGTCGGGCGCCAGCAGCATGATCACGTCCGCCCACTTGGCGACCTCGGCGGGGGTGTCGACCTCGAGGCCCTGCTCGGTGACCTTCGCCCGCGACTTCGACCCTTCCTTGAGGCCCACCTTCACCTGCACACCCGAGTCGCGCAGGCTCAGCGAGTGCGCGTGGCCCTGGCTGCCGTAACCGATCACCCCGACCTTGCGGCCGGCGATGATCGACAGGTCGGCGTCGTCGTCGTAGAACATCTGAACTGCCACTATGTTTTTCCTTCTATCGATTGGGACGGTTTTTTCGTCTATCGGTTGGGGTCACTTGGCCGTGCCGATGCCGCGCGGACCGCGGGACAACGATACGAGACCCGATTGGACGATCTCGCGGATGCCATAGGGCTCCAGCACCCGCAGCAGCGCCTCGAACTTGGCCGGGGTGCCGGTGGCCTCGATGATCAGCGACTCCGGCGAGACGTCGATCACCCTGGTGCGGAACAGGTTCGCCGCCTCGATGATCTGTCCGCGGGTCCCCGCGTCGGCGCGGACTTTGATCAGCGCGATCTCGCGCGAAACCGAGTTGTCGTCTTCCTGCTCGACGATCTTGATGACGTTGATCAGCTTGTTGAGCTGTTTGGTGATCTGCTCCAGCGGGGTGTCCTCCACCGAGACGACGATCGTCATCCGCGACATGTTCTTGGTCTCGGTGGCGCCGACGGCCAGCGACTGGATGTTGAAGCCGCGCCGGGAGAACAGCGCCGCCACTCGGGCCAGCACACCGGGCTTGTCTTCGACCAGCACCGACAGCGTATGAGTCTTCCAACCGGCGGCCATCACGCGTGCCCCTCGTTGTCCTCGTGGTCGAACAGCGGCCGGATGCCGCGGGCGGCCTGGATCTCGTCGTTGCTGGTGCCG